>JAAYBA010000234.1 GCA_012719085.1 Planctomycetota bacterium | reverse complement strand
GTAATGGTTCTCTTCCCGGATTCGACCGTCGCATGAAGCTGGTTTTGGACAATCTGACGTATCACGACTGCCCTGTGGAGGTGCGGGAGAAGGTTACTTTCGCGCCCGAGCAGCGGCAGGGGCTGCTCAAGGCCCTGCACCGCAGCGACGCCGTGCAGGAGGCGGTGATCCTCCAGACCTGCAACCGGCTGGAGTTCTACCTGTACGCCAGGCGGGACTGCGACTGCCAGGCCCTTCTGGGTGAGTTGCTCGCCTCGCAGGGCCCCGGGGCGGCCGGCGTCTGGGCCGAACACGGGCGCCAGACGACGGGGATCGACGTGGCCCGCCACCTGTTCGAGGTCGCCGCCGGGCTGGATTCGCAGATGGTCGGCGAGAACCAGATCCTGGCCCAGGTCAAGGCGGCCTACACCGAATCGCTCGAAGCGCGGATGAGCAAGCTGATCTTCCACCGGCTCTTCCACCACGCGTTTCGCGCCGGCAAGGCCGTGCGCACGCACACGGACATCAACTGCGGAGCCGTCTCCATCGGTCTGGCGGCCGTCGAGCTGGCCAGGGACAAGGTGAATCTGCACCGCGCCCGGGCGCTGGTGATCGGGGCCGGCGAGAACGCCGAGCTGGTGGTCCGCTATCTGATCAAGGCGGGCCTGTCCAATCTGGTGATCGCCAATCGCGACGTGGAGAAGGCGCGGGCGATGGCCCGCCGCTTCGGCACGGCTGGGGCCATCGGTTTGGCCGAGATCGGCGGGCAGCTTGGCGACGTCGATCTGATCGTCGGCTCGACGGCGGCGGCCGAGCCGATCCTGACGTATGACAACGCCGCGTGGCATTTGTCCGGACGGACCAAGCCGCTGCTGATCGTCGATATCGCGGTGCCGCGCGACATCGATCCGGCGATGGAACGCTTCGACTTCGTGACGCTCTACAACATCGACGACCTCAACGGTCAGATCGACGCCAACCGCGACAAGCGCAGCCGCGAAGTGCCCAAGGCCCGCGCCATCGTCGAGGAGTTCGTCGGTGTGTTCTCGCAGTGGTACGAGTCGCTCGATCTGGTTCCCGTGATCGCGAAACTGACGCAGGCCGGACTCGATCTGGCCCGCAGCGAGGCCCGACGCTACGCCGGCGATTTCGGCGATGGCAACGCCGACAAGCTCCAGGCCTTTGCCGAATCGCTGGTCAAGAAGGTCCTGCACGGGCCCATCAGCATTATCAAGGACGGTGCCGGCGAGCCGACAGTCGAGCAGCTCCAGGCGGTCGATCTGATCAACCGGATGTTTCTCGCGCAAGACAAGGGCGGCCAATGAGTCGGGTCCTGACCGTTGCGACGCGTCGAGGCGACCTGGCCGTCGTCCAGACCCAGAGCGTCATTGCCGCGATCCGGCAGCGACACCCTGGCGTCGAGGTCCGAATCCGCCAGGTGACCAGCGAAGGCGACCGCGACCGTCAGACGATCCTCTGGCAGCTCAAGGACACCGGCTTTTTCACGTCCCGGCTGGAAGATGTGCTGCTGGCCGGCGAAGCGGATTTCGCGGTCCACAGCTTCAAAGACCTGCCGACGCGTCCGCGCGAGGGATTGACCGTCACGGCGGTCTGCCGGCGGCGCTATCCCGAAGACTGCGTGCTGGCCCGGGCGCCTGCCGACTCGCTGGATGCCCTTGGCGCCGGTGCGCGGGTGGGCACGTCGAGTCTGCGGCGGGGCGCCCAACTGCGGCACCTGCGGGGCGATCTCGAACTGGTCCCCATCCGAGGCAACGTGCCGACCCGCATCGGCAAGCTGCGCGACGGGGACCTGGACGCGATCGTTCTGGCGCGGGCCGGCATCGAACGGCTGGGTCTGGCCGCCGAAATTTCCTTCGTCTTCGATCCGCATCACTTCCTTCCCGCCCCGGCCCAGGGCGCCTTGGCCGTACAGACCCGCTGCGACGACGAAGCGACCAATGAGATCGTCGCAACGCTGGACGAACCCTCGGCGCGGGCGGCGACCGACGCCGAGCGCGAAGTGCTCACGGCGATGAAGTGCGGCTGTCACGCTCCGGTCGGGGCGTACGCTGAAGTGGTCGGCGACGAGATGGTCCTGGAGGCGTTCATCGCCGAGCCAGGCGGCCGCCGCCTGCGGCGGTCGCGAATGACTGGGCCGGCGGCGCGTCCGCAGGAACTGGGCCAGAAGGTGGCGCGCGACCTGCTCGACGCCGGCGGGAAAGAGATCCTCGACGAACTGGAAAAGGACAGGGACAAGGGCGATGGTACAACCTGAGAAGGGTTTTGTGTACCTGGTCGGCGCCGGTCCGGGCCGGGCGGACCTGATCACCCTGCGCGGGGCCGAGCTGATCCGCATCGCCGATTGCATCCTCTGCGACAAGCTGGCCAATCCCGCCTTGCTGGAACTGGCCCGACCCGATGCCGAGATCGTCCACGTCCCCAAACGGATCGGTCCGGGCTCGGTCACGCAGGACCAGATCAACCAGACCCTTGTCGCCAAGGCGCTCGAAGGCAAGACCGTGGTGCGGCTCAAGGGCGGCGATCCATGCATCTTCGGACGCGTCACGGAAGAGGTGGTCGCGCTGAACGAGGCGGGCGTGGGCTTCGAGATCGTCCCCGGCGTCACAGCGGCGATCGCCGCCTCGGAGTACACCGGGATCATGCTGACCGACCGGCGGTACAGTTCGCAGGTCGCCTTCATCACGGGCCGCGAGGCCGATGGCAAGGAAGACAGCAACATCGACTGGGAGGTGCTCGCCCGGTTCCCCGGAACGCT
>JAAYBA010000233.1 GCA_012719085.1 Planctomycetota bacterium | reverse complement strand
GGGAGTACCCGATTCGTGAGGAGGGCTTCACGTACATGATGCCTCAGCTCGGAGAGTACCGCACGCTGTCCCGGCTTCTGTGCCTCAAAGCGAGATTGGAGATCCGCGACGGAGCCCTGGATCAGGCTCTAGCCACGTTGCGAAGCGGAGTCAGCATGGCCCGGGACCTCGGCGGCGGCCCCTCGATCATCCAACACCTCGTCGGGGTGGCCGTCGCCGCCGGCATGGCCCGCGAGATCGAAGGATGGGTCCAGGCCGCCGACGCGCCGAACCTGTACTGGGCCCTGACCGTTCTGCCCGACCCGCTGATCGACATCCGCGCCTCGATCCAGATGGAGTCGGCCGGCCTCTACGCGAAGCTGCCCGAATTGCTGACGCTCGAAGAAAAGGTGCTGTCTAATGAACAGGTCCTCGATCTCTGGCGGCGGGCCGCCATGCTGCTGGGGGACAACGAGGAGGGTTCCGGCTGGTGGCTCGGCAAGACCGTGATGATTGCCGGCGCCATGAAACGCTATCCCCAAGCCAAAGCACGCCTGCTGGAACAGGGCCACGCGACCGAGAGGGTGGAGGCCTGGCCGGCCCTCTACGTCATCCTGCTCGACCAGCATCAGCAGTTCCGCGCCATGCGCGACCGGTTTTTCAAATGGACCCATGTACCATATACACAAGCGCGCAGCCGACTCAAACAGGCCGATGAAGAGATGTCGCAGCTCTGGAGACTGGATGGTGACGGCCTGACCAATCCGTTCCTGACCTTCCTGCCCGCGACGCAGCGCATCCGCTTCCTCGACGCGCGCCTGGCGCGGGACATCGCCATCCTGCGCTGCATCGAGGCGATTCGGATGTATGCGGCCGACCACGGGGGCAAGCTGCCCAAGTCGTTGGCCGAGATCACCGCCGTGCCGGTCCCGGTCGATCCCTTGAACGAAAAGGCCTTTCACTATGAACTGACCGGCGGCAAGGCCGTCCTCGAGGGTGCCATCCCGCCCGACGGTGGGCCCAGGGACGGCCTGCGATACGAGATCACGCTCCGATAGCCGCTGCGGCCCGAGCCGCCCCTTCTCCGAAAACTGAAAACGGGAGGAACACCATGCTTCGAAACAGAATCTGTGCAATCCTGACAGTGGTCGCACTCGGCCTGACGGCATCGACGACGGGACAGACCGAAGATCTCGCCCGCCTGCTGGCGCCGTGCATCGCAGAAGACACCGTGGCCGTTGTGAGCATCGACGCCGGCCGGATCGACGTGGACGCGATCGCCAAGATGGTGATCGACACCGCATCAAGCACGATGGATGCCTCGCAGGCCCAGCAGCTCAAAGACATCGTACGACGCCTCGGCCAGACATGGAGACAACGTCTCGCGCAATTCTCTGCCGCCGGCGGGGAGCGTCTCTACATCGTCTGCAACCTGGGCGATCTGCTGTTCGCTGTCCCCGCTACGGTGAGGCTGAATGAACCGGCCATGAAAGCCTGGATAGACGGCCTCGGGGCCGGGTCACTGGCCTACGCCCGCAGGGATGGGCTCCTGATTGCCGCACCCGCGTGGGCAATCGAACGCAGGAAGGCGCAACCTGCGCTGCGGCGGGCGGAGTTGAGCCAGGCGGCGGCCAAGGGCACGAACGCCCCTGTCGAGGTCTACCTGATCCCCAGCGCCGATTCGCGCCGCG
>JAAYBA010000232.1 GCA_012719085.1 Planctomycetota bacterium | reverse complement strand
TGGATCAGCCTGAGCCAGCTCATCTACCAGTCCGATCGCCCGATCCTGTTCGGCGGCAAGTGGGGCCTCGATGTGATCGTCCCGGTCGTCAGCTTCGACGCCGCCAGCTTCCTGGACGACAACGGGACCGGCGTGGGTGACATTCTGGTCGGCCCGTACCTCCAGTGGGACCCGATCATGGGCCCCAACGGTCCCAAGTTCATGCACCGCGTTGAGCTCCAGACCATCTGGCCCACGGGCAAGTACGACGACGACAACGGACTGAACCCCGGCAACAACCACTTCTCGTTCAATCCGTATTGGGCGGGAACCTACTTCTTCACGCCCAAGCTCACCGCCTCCTGACGTCTGCACTATCTGTGGAACGATGAGAACGACGACACGAAGGTCCAGCCGGGCCAGGCGGTCCACTGCAACTTCGCCGCCTCGTACGAGCTGATTCCCAAGAAGCTGCGGGCCGGCGTCAATGGCTACTACCTCAAGCAGGTGACCGACTCGGAAGTGGATGGCGAGGAGGTCTCCGGCCGCGAGCAAGTTCTGGGCATCGGACCCGGCGCGATGTACAGCTTCTCGCAGAACGACCATCTGTTCTTCAACGCCTACTTCGAAACCAGCGTCAAGAATCGTCCCGAAGGCGACCGTTTCCAGGTCCGCTGGGTACATCACTTCTAACATCGATCGAATCGATTCCGGGGACATCCGCCCCTCGGTCGCCTCCCAACGGACCGCGACAGCCGGGCGCGATGTCCCCTTCTTGTTTCGGCTCCGAGCTCGAAGGCGCATCGGCTTGCAGTCGCGTCTTTTGGAAGGGCACACGTCATGAACGCCGGCGACAAGGGTCACGCGATCTCACGTCGCACGCTTCTGAGGATGGCCGCCGGGGGCGCGGTGGCCTGCTCTGCGGCTGTTTGGGGCCGGTCCATCGGTCCCCGCCCCAGGAAGACACCCAACATCGTCTTCATTTTGGCCGACGATATGGGGTGGGCCGATGTCGGCTATCACGGCTCGACCATTCGAACGCCGCACATCGACCGTTTGGCGCAAGAAGGGGTCCGGTTCGACCGGCACTATGTGATGCCCACGTGTACGCCGACGCGCGTCGGGTTTCTCAGCGGCCGCTATCCGAGTCGGTTCGGCGTGACCGCGCCCGCCTACGGCAAGATCTTCGACGACGACACGATCACGCTGGCCCAGGCCCTTCGCGACAGCGGCTACGCTACGTCCATTGCAGGCAAGTGGCACATGGGCTCGCCGCCCGACCACACGCCGCTGAGGTACGGCTTCGACACATCATACGGCTATTTCCACGGCCAGATCGATCCGTACACGCATCACTACAAAACGGGCGTTCCCTCCTGGCATCGCAACGATCGGCATCTCGACGAGAAAGGCCACGCGACCGACCTGATTACGGATGAAGCCGTCCGTATCGTCACATCGAAGCACGACAGGCCGTTCTTCCTCTACCTCAACTATAGCGTGCCGCACTACCCGCTTGATGAGCCGACCGAGTGGACGTCGATGTACGAGGCCACAATCGCTGAGCCGTCGCGCCGGCTGTTCGCGGCCAGCATTACCCACATGGACCACGGAATCGGCCGCATCGTCGAAGCCCTGAACGAGGCGAGTCTTCGCGAGAATACGCTAATCGTTTTCGTCAGCGACAACGGCGGCCAGCAGAGCTGGCACAGCAATACGGAGTACAAGGGCCGCTATGCGGACAAGCCGCACACGGTGCTTGGCGACAACCGCCCGCTGCGAGGTTGGAAAGGGCAGGTCTATGAGGGCGGCATCCGCGTGCCGGCCCTGGCCAACTGGCCCGGCGTCCTGGAGCCCGGCCGCTCGGATGTGCTCGTCCACATCGTCGATTGGATGCCCACGCTCTGCGGACTGGTCGGATACAAGCCGCCGAGAGACCTGCGCTGGGACGGTCGTGACGTCTGGCCTGCGATTCGCGGCGATGCGAAGCCTTCCGGACAGCGACTGCTGTATTGGAAGACCCCGAACGCCTCGGCCGTGCGGTCGGGCGACTGGAAGCTTGTCCTGGCCAACGACGGCCGCAGCGCGCAGCTCTACGACCTGGCGTCCGATCCATACGAGACGAACGACCTGGCTGAGCGGGATCCCGCGCGCGTCGCTGAGCTTCGGCTCGCCTGGACGAAGTTCGCCGCCGCTGACCGATAGAGGCTGAGACTCCCTCACTTCATCTTCTCAATGGCGTAGAGGTTCTCGTCGCTGCGGAGAATCAGCTTGCCGTTGCAGACGATCGGGCTGGCGTTGAACGTGCTGCGATCGGCGAGCTTGTTATGGGCCAGTTGCTCGAATTCGGGCCGGGCCGCGAGAACAAACGTCTCGCCGTTGCGCGCCACATAGTAGAGTCGTCCCTCGGCCAGCAACGCCGAGGCATAGACTTGCCTGGCGCCTTCCAGTCGCCGTTCGTACACGAGTTCACCGCTGGCGGCTTTGGCGCAGAACGCGACGCCGCGCTGCTCGTGCATCCAATACAGATGTCCATCGTGAATGACGGGGGACGAGACGTTGGACCCGCTGGTGCTCGTCCACAAACGGTGTGTGGCCGTCACATCGCCGCTGCCCCCCATCCGGACGGCCAGCGCCGCGATGCCCGATCGGCCTCCCAGACAGTAGACAACGCCGTCGGCCGCGACCAGGCTCGGGGCGATATACCAGGTGATGCCCGTCTCGCAGGACCACAGCACTTGCCCGCGATCCGGGGTAAACGCCAACACCTTGTCCTTGACGGCGAGCAGCAATTCGCGGCGGCCGGACTCGGCGGTCGCGATCAGTGGCGTGTTCCATGACTCGCGGATGCCGCCGACCCGCCAGAGTTCCTTGCCGGACTCCTTGTCCAGGGCCACGAGCGATTCGCTCTCGACGCTGGCGTTGACCAGGACCAGATTCTCGTACAGCACCGGCGAAGTGCCTGAGCCCCACCCATGGACATTGGTCCCGACGCTGGTGCGCCAGGTTTGTCGGCCGTCGAGGTCGAATTGGAACACCCCGCTCTTTCCGAAGAAGACGTACAGGTGTTTGCCGTCCGTAGCCGGTGTCGCGGCGGCGTATCCGTGATCGCGCACGCGGGTGGATTCGGGCAGCGTCGGCTCGATCTGCCGATCCCAGAGAATCGCTCCCTTCTCGCCGTCGATGCAGACGACGTGCAGCCTCAGGTCCGCCATCGACTGGTCCCGCTCGATGCCATATCCACTGTAACAGGTGAGGTACAGCCGCCCGTTCAGTGCGATGGGGCTGGAGGCCCCGTAGCCCGGCAGGGCCGTCTTCCAGGCGATGTTCTCCGTCTCGCTCCAGGTCACGGGCAGGTTTTCAGCCTTCGCGATTCCCTGTCCGCCGGGACCACGAAACTGGGGCCAGTCGTCCGCGTGGGAGGCGGCCGCCACAAACAGAATGAGACAGACGCATAGAATACGGCTGTGATTGAACTGAAGCATGAGGCCTTCCTTCCATTGAATTCGGCGAAATCGGTCACCATTATCATAGCGACCTTCCGTCGGAAGACTCAACCCCCCAGTTCGCACTTCGAGCGCCTCATGTACTGGTGCTTAGAGGGCGGGTGGGATTTCCCTGGGTGTCCATCAGGTGCGAGAAGTCGGCGGCGGCGAGCATGGTGCGGCAGTCGGCGGTGGTGATCTCGTTGCTTTGGCGCCACAGGGCGGTGGTGAATCCCTCCGGCCCGCCGGGGTGGTTCGGCCGACGAATCTCTGCCAGCGGCTCGCCGGCCTCGGGAAAGAACGCATTGGCGCCGCTGAACAGACCCACGACGTTGGACACGTTCACTGCGATGCTGGTCGTCTCTTTCTTGTGGGCGGTGGCCAGCGCGACGACCGCGACGATCTGGCTGAGCCGCGCCAGCGAGATCTGTCCGTGGGCGTAGAGCGGCGAGCCGGGAACGGGAAACCGCTGCATCGCTCCATGCTGTCGGCAGGGCAGCTCGACGCCGAGCCATATCTGTTCGGCCAGCTCTTCGGCGGTATGCTCCGGCCCGATCGGCTCGCACAGGTTATACCACGCCATGCCGGACTCGATGATCCGCTCGATTGTCGCCCGCCGTTGTGCCGCCGGCATGCATGAGTCGACGCCCTCGCGCAGCCGGCAGACGTGGTAGGCGCCACTGACGCCGACGTCGCGCAGCTCGCGCAGTTGTGACAGGGTCACGTCCCCGACGTTGGCGAGGATTTCCAGATGGGCCGGGATCGAGCGACGCAACGTGGCGCACAGATCGCGGAACCACTCGAAACCGAACCGGTGCATCGTCATCAGGAACACGCCCTGGGCGCCGCCGGCCGCGAACCGCTCGCAACGGGCGATCACCTCTTCGGTCGGCAGGACCGACGCTTGAATGCTCGTGTGCGACTTGGCGAAGAAGCAGAAAGCACAATCGCCGTCGCACGGCTCCATGTCCACGCCGATCTGACCGAGCAGCAGGCCGCGATTGCCAAAACGCTGACGCGACACCTGGTCGGCGGTCGACCGCAGCAGCGCCGCTTCGAGCGAGTTCTCCGGCAGCGCCAGGAGCATTTGGGCCTCTGTTTTTGTGATCGGACGCCCGTTGGTGGTCTCCCTCAGCAGTCCTTCGATTCGCTTCTCTACTGACATTGCATTTCTCCAGAGAACGTAGGGTCGATTGTGCCCTTCGCCTGCGCCGTGGCGCCTCTGCTATCGCCAATGTGTTCCAGCAGATCGTCGAGCATTCTGCGATACTCGGTCAGGCTCTCGAACCAGCGTGACAGACATCTCCGGCCCTTGTCCGTCAGACGGAACATGCGTTTGGAGGGCCCGGCCTGGGAATCGCACTGGGTCGAAGAGAGCAGACCCTCGGCTTCCATCCGTTTCAGCAGGCGATAGAGCCCGGTGTAGTCGGGCAACTGCTCCTGGAAGAACGCAAAGACCTGCAAGTGCTTCTCGATGGCGTATCCGTGCAGCCCCCGGCTTTGGTCATGGAGGACCGTCAAGATCGCCGGACGCAGCATGCGGTCCAGCGAACGACCCGTGCAAATGCAACGACTGAGCTGACGACTGCTATTGGACATGGTCCAATAGTATCCCGGCTTCGACAGAAGTCAACCCTGATTTCTCGTCGGGCAGGCGGGCGTTCGGCACGTCTGATGAACGGCTTCTTATCGGTCGCGTTCGGCAGGGCGTCCGGGAGATTGCCCGCGTCCGGCGATCCACCCGGACGATTTGACATTCTATGGGGGCAAAAGACTTAAGAGCGCCCGCGCAGGAACCGATAAACGCAGGGATGTGTACCGTACGATTCAATGTCAGAGGTTGCGTTCGTCGAGCGGGTCGGTGGCTGGCCGCCATGGCCCTGTGCGCCGCCGTTGCCGGGTGCAGCAACAAGTTGCTGGACCCGACGCAGATCGGGCGGTTTCGTCCGACGCCGGCGGTCAACGTGATCCTCGATTCGCTCGGTGTGGCCGAGGAGGCACCGGTGGCGTGGAAGGTTGCCGACGATCCGCGACCGCAGGACATCGTCGCCGTCCAGGGCGACTACACGCTGCGGACGGGCGACATGGTGCGCATCTCGATCTTCGAGCTGTTCCAGGAGGGGACGCCGATGGTCAACGACTACGTCGTCTCGGAGACCGGCAAGCTCTCGATCCCGGAGGTCGGCGTGATGCAGGCGGCCGGGCTGACGGAGACGCAGTTGGAGCAGGAGATTCGGCGGGCGCTTTCGCCCGGCATTTTGAAGTCGCCGTCGGTGACGGTGGCGCTGATGAACTCGCAGCAGCGGACGTTCTCGATCCTGGGCAACGGCGTGCCGCAGCCGGGTCGGTACGGCATCCCTCGCTACGATTTCCGATTGACCGATGCGCTGGCGACAGCCGGCGGGCCGATGCAGTTCAACGTCAGTCACATCTACATCGCACGGGCACAGGATGCCGCGAAGGTGACCCCCGCTGCGGGTCCGGCTCGGCTCGATCCGGGCGAACTCGAACTCGTCGCGCCCGGCCGGGCGGAAGATGGTCCTTTGCCTGCTCCCGCCGTCCCACGGCCTATGCCGCTGAAGGTGCCGCAGGGGGAGATCCCCATTCCATCGGAGCCGGCCGAGAAGTATGAGCTTGAACGGGAGATGCTCGACCTGATCGAGCCGTCGTCGGGCCCGGCGTGGCCCGCAGCGGGCCGGCCGCTGTCGCAGCAGCCCGCCTCGTCGCCGCAGGAGACCGTCTCTGCGTCCGTGCTGCCGCCGAGCTACCGGCTGCTCGTGCCTGAGAGGCGCGATGCCGATAAGACGCCTGCCGCCGGCGACATCCTGATCGCCCCGACCGAGTTCGGAACCGCGTCCGACCGATCCGCCGCTTCGCCGCCGGAGCCGGCCGGCAGGGTCGAATGGGTCTTCCGAAACGGCCAATGGGTTCCCATCACGATCGAATCGACCCTGGCCGAACAACCGGCCGCGCCGCAGCCGGAGCAAGTGCCCGCCCTGGAACGCCGGCCACAGGAGGGCCCTGCGGCCGCAGGACAGGCCGATGGAATCGACTGGGTTCTCGAAAACGGACAGTGGATTCCCGTCGAGAAGGGCAGGTCCCGTCCGGCGACGCCGACCACGCCCGCGCCCGCCGAGGCGCCGGAGAGCCGACCACCGAAGGTCGAGCCGCTGCCGATGGACGCTGAGTGGGAAGAGGCTGTTCAGACGCGCCTGATGAAGGTCCCGGCCGACAAGCTGCTGGCGGGCGATCCGCGATATAACGTTGTGATCAAGCCGGGCGACACGATCTACGTGCCGGTGGACATGATTGGTGAGTTCTGCATCATGGGCAACGTCAATCGGGCCGGCTTCATCGGCCTGACGGGTCGTCCGATGACGCTGAAGATGGCCATCGCGGCTGCCGGCGGTCTGGGGCCGCTGGCCTATCCCAAATACTGCGAGGTCGTACGCCGACTCGGAGGCGACCGGGAGCAGATCGTCATGGTCGATCTCGATAAGATCGCCAGCGGCGAGCAGCCCGATTTCTACATCAAGCCGAACGACCTGATCAACGTGGGCACCCATCCCACCTCGCGGTGGCGGGCGACGTTGCGAAATGCCTTCCGGGCGGCCTACGGTTTCGCGTTCGTATACGATCGCAACTTCGTCTATGCGGACGACTACTACGGTACCTCGCTCTTCTGATGGAATGGTTCGATTGTCGTGGTTCAGATACCTTGCTCGGTTCCGGAGGCGCACCCTTCGAGTCCCGCTCGAAGAAGCTGGGGCGGACTCGCACGGTCCAGTTGCGTCAAGGCGGCGGTCGTGGCCGCGTTGCTCGGCGCGCTGTTCCGCACTGAGATCGAGCAGACCGTCCGTCTGTGGATGACCGACCCGAACTGGTCGCACGGTTTCCTCATCCCGCTGTTCAGCCTGTACTTCATCCATCAGCGGCGCGACCGTATCCTGTCGCTGCACTCCGTGCGCGACCCGCTGGCCGAGGTGCTGACCGGCCGTCGCCCGAAGCCTCTGGGGCCCGACCAGACGCGTCCGTGCTATCTGGGACTGGTTCTTCTGATCGCCACGCTGGTCTTCTACACGTTCAATCTGGTCAGTCCGTCGGGCTATGCGTACTTTCGTCCGGTGTCGGTGATCCTGGCGAGCGGTTCGGTGGTGTTGCTTCTCGGCGGCTGGCGGCTGCTGGCCCGCACATGGCTGCCGATCGCCTTTTTGATCTTCGCTGTGCCCTTGCCGAGGCGGTACTACGTGGGTCTGACAATTCCGATGCGGAAGATCGCCGCGTCGGTGGCGACTGCTCTGTTGAATCTGGTGGACGGTCTCGACGCAGGCTCCAGCGGCGTGGTGATCGACATTGTGTATAAGGGACAGCGCCTGGAGCCGGCGCTCGACGTGGCCGAGGCGTGCAGCGGGATGCGCCTGCTGATGGCCTTCGTGGCGCTTGGCGTGGCCATGGCCTATCTGCACTTTCGACCGCTGTGGCACCGCGTCGTCCTGTTGGCGGCGACGGTCCCCATCGCGATCGTCTGCAACATCGTTCGGGTGACGGTGACGGGGTTTCTCTACGTGCTGGCCGATCCGAGGTATACGCAGGGCGTTTACCACGATGCGCTCGGTCTGGCGATGCTGCCGCTGGCGTTCGGACTGTACGGCTTTCTCGCATGGTTCATGGCGAGCCTGTTCGTCGACGAGGACCGGCCCGACGGGGGCGATGGGATCGTTCGCAGGAGATCGGCCCGGTGAGCGACGCAACCGATACAACAAATGGATATCTCCAGCCGGCGTTTTTGATCTGCGTCGGTGTGCTGGCGGCCGCCTGCGCCGGCATGTCGGTCGCCCGACAGAGACTCGGGCTCTACCTGAAGAAGGAGCCGCTGCCGTTGAGGCAGTCGCTCGAGCGACTGGACGAGGCGGCGCTGGCGCCGTACGAGGTCGTCGCGAAGCGGAGGATTCACAACGAGGAGGTCCTGCGGTCGCTCGGCACCGAGGACTACATGCAATGGGTGCTCGAGAATCCGTTAGAGCCGGCCGAAAGCCCCGTCCGCCAGTGCCTGCTGTTCGTCACCTACTATCGTCTGCCCGACCGGGTGCCGCACGTGCCCGAAGAATGCTACACGGGCGGGGGATACCGGAGGCTGCACAGCGAGGCGGTGACGTTTCACGTCGGTCCACAAGGCGCGCAGCGTGAAATCCCGGGCCGCTACCTGGTCTTCGAAGGCTCCCCCGGTGCTCTGTCTTCCGGGGCGCCGCGATTTCCGGTGCTGTACCTGTTTCGGGTCAGTGGCGAATATGCGGGCAGTCGCGATGCGGCCCGGATTGCGCTGAATCGAAACATTTTCAGCAGGCACGCGTACTTCTGTAAGATCGAATTGGTATTCAACCAGATGCTCACGGCTCCGACTCAGGCGGCGACGGTTTCGGCGGGGGAGAGACTTCTTGCGGTTGTGCTATCGGCGCTGGAGCGCGACCATTGGCCGGACGAGGTGCGGCGATGAGTGAAAAGAGACCGCGCCGCGAATAGAGACAACCGCCGCGGCCGATGGGGCCGACGGCCGGCAGACGTGGATTGAAAGGTGTAGATCGATGGCGAGAAGGCGTCTGAACAAGAAGGTCGCCCTGATGGGTTCGACCGTCTTCTTGATCCTGGCCATGCTGGGTGTGGTGGTCATCCTGCGACTGACTCGCGATCCGGCTCAGTTCATCGCCGACGGCGATGCCGCCTGGGCCGCCTGCGACTACGAGTCGGCGCGACGCAACTATCTCGAAGCGTTGAATCGGACCCCGGCGTCCGAGGATCAGATCGAGCTGTACTTCAAACTGGCCGACGTCTACCGCGTTACCGACGACTGGCGCCGCGTGCTGGCCTGCTGGGAGCAGATCATCACGTCGAATCCTGCGAACGTTCGCGCGCGAATGGCCCGTCTGAAGTACATCTATATCATGGCCGACAGCCTCGGTCGGGTCGGTCAGAGCGTCGGCGCCTACTGGGAAGATGTCGCTTCGCAGGCGAATGAACTGCTGCCGATCGCACGCGAGGCCGCGTTGCTGGAGGCGGAAAAGTCGCCGTACGAGCCGTCGTTCGAGGAGGCCGAGCCGACCGCGTGGGACGGTGGCATCGCACGCATTGGGGCCTATCTGTATTTCGTGCAGGGCCGGGCGGCACTGGAACTGGCCAGACTGGGCGTCGGCGTGGACCCCGACGAACTGCTTGCCCGGGCCCAGGCGCACCTGCATGAGGCCGGACGGCTTGACCCCGAGAACGACACAATCCATCGACACATGGCCGCCGCCTTTCGCGAAGAGGCGCGCGTGGCCGAATCGCGCGGCCATCACGATCGCAGTGCACAGGCCGCTCGGCGGGCCGATGCGCTCCTGTCGGAGACGTCCGTCGTCGGACCCGGACCGCAGATCGGTCGTCTCGACGCCCGGCTGGCGCAGGCCAAGACCAGTACGCTCGCTCTGGCCAGGGACCAGATGAAGGAGCTGGAAGGCGACTACCGCGCCCTGGTCGACGATTTCCCCACAAGTGCGGAGGCCTTCCTCGCCGCGGCCGAGTTCTACTCTCTCTGCTCGGCGTATTTGCCCACGGACGCCGCCAAAGAGAAGCTCGATCTCGCCATCGAGGCGGCCGAGAAGGCGCGGGACCTGGACCCGACGAACGTTCGGACGGTGCGCCTGGCAGCCGGGCTGTACTACCGGCGGTTCACGCTCTATGGGGATCAGCCCGCGTTGCACAAGGCCATCGCACTGGCCGAGGCGGCGCTGGATCTGCCCGATGCCCGGGATACGCCCGGACCGAGACAATACGCCGCACAGGTGGTCCGATTCTCGTTGTGCACTCTGCTGGGCCGGTTCTATCTCGAACAGATGGTGCAGTCCGGCGGCGTAACGCCAACCGACCCGGCCGTTCTGGCCAGGGCCGAGGCGGTGGTCCACGAGATCGAACAGATTCAGGGCAGCGGCGAGAACCCCCAGGTGGTCAAGTGGCGCGGCATGCTCGCACTGGCCAAGGGACAGACGGCCCAGGCTGTCAGAGACCTTCATGCGGCCTATGAACAGATGCGCGGCGCCGCCGGTGCAGGCGAGGGCGGCGATGCGTTCCTCTCCCACACGCTGGCCAAGCTCTTCGAGAACACCTCGGAAACCGGCGCTGCCATCGAGTTCCTCGGGGCCGCTCTGAACGCGGGCATCGTCAACACCCGCCCGGAAACGGTGCTCGATTACGGCGACGCTCTGCTGCGGGTGCGCTCCTACGACGTCGCGCTCAGCGCGGTCAACAGCTTCGAAGAGCGGTTCGGGGCCACTGCCCGGAGCCGGAGGCTTCGCGCGCAGACGCTGCTGGCCAAAGGACACATCAGCGAGGCGGAGGAGGCCGTCGAGCAACTGGATGCGAATGATCCGGAAACGTTGCGACTGCGGCTTGTGCTGGTCTCGGCGAGGGCCTCGCAGTTGCAGGAGGCGCTGCAACGCAGCACGTCGGCAATGGATGCGGCCCGCGACGGCGACGCCGGTGGTCGGCCGGAGGCGACGCAAGCCATGCAGGCCGATCTGCATGCCTGTCGTCGTCGCCAGGCCGACATGATGCAGCGTCTGCTCGGAGCCGATGCGACCGTCGTGGACGGCAGAAGCCTGGAGTCCTTGTGTGAAATACTGATCGGGCAGGGCGATGCGGCGTTGGCCAGAACGCTCGTGGAGGCCTTTCTGCAGCGGTTTCCGCAGGACGTCGCGGCGATGTTCTGTCGCGGGCTGCTCTCGGAGCCCGACCCTTCGGCCTGTCCGGAGGCGCGTCGCCGCGCGCTTCGACTCGGTGCGACGCGCAGCCTGAACGATCCGGTGGCGCGGGCCGCCGAACTCGGCCTGTTCCATGAACGGGATGGCGATCTCGACGAGGCGAAAACGCAGTGGCAAAAGGTCGTCGATGCAACGGTTGCACCGGCCGATTCGGACAGGCCGATCTACCTCCGGGCCGAATCGCCGAACCGTCGACACCAGGCCGTCGGTCGGCTCTTTGAGATCGCTCGCCAACAGGAGGACTGGGCCGGCGCCGAAAAACTGGTCGCGGTGGCGCGGGCCGACGATCTCGACGACTGCGGCGGTCAACTCTTCGCCGGGCGGCTGTCGTTCGCCAGGGGCCGACACGCCGAAGCGCTGAATTATCTCGATGAATGTCTCAAGCAACGCCCCGTGTTCTCCTACGGCTATATGGTGCGCAGCGGTGTGCACGCCGCTGTCGGCAACGCGCATGCCTGTCTCGCCGACGCCCGAAGGGCATCGAGCCTGAATCCCGTGGATCCTCTGGTGGCTCGGACGCTGGCCAACGCCATGCTCGTTCGCAACCGGGACCTCGGGCGCCGCGCGTCGGCCGAGCAACGCAACGAGGCGTTGCTGGCGCTGGAACGGGCCATCCATTTGAACCCGAGGGACACACAGATGCTGCTGGTCTACGCCGGCCTTCTCGACGACAGCGATCCCGTCAAGGCACTGGGGATTCGGCAGACGATCCAGATCGCCGCACCGAGTCTTGAAAACGCGGTGACGCTCGGTCGTCTGGCGACGCGCATCGCCGTCGGCGAGACGGACCCGGCTCGAAAGGCGGGCTTCGTTTCCATTGCTGCAACCGCCTTCGAGCAGGCCAGGCAGATCGACCCGGACAGCGAGTTCATGCTCCAGAGCTACGCCGAACACTACCGCCTCACGGGCCGCCCCGACAAGGCGGCTCAACTGCTCGTCGAGTCTCGCGACGACCGGCTTCTGTGGCGTCACCACTATCGCAACGGGCATTACGAGCAGGCCAGGACACTTCTGCAGCGTCTTTACGACGATCCGACCGCCCGCAACGATGCGCTCATAGGGCTGGTGCTCGTCGCCCAGGCGACCGGCGACAGGGAAGCGATTCGCAGGCACTCCGACGAGCTGATCCGTCGCGAGGACAACGCCGCCAATCGCATGGCTCAGGTGCGTGCCTTCCTCGAAGCGGGCCTGATCCAGGAGGCCGAGCGCAAGCTGCAGAGCTTCAAGGAGCGACATCCCGGCCAGACCCGCCTGCTTCTCATCGAGGCCTTGCTGGCCAAACGCCAGGGGCATTTGGAGCAAGCCCTCGATCTGACGAACCGGCATCTTGAGCAGAACCAGCAGGACGCCGCGGGGTGGCGGCTGCGCGGTGAGATTGCCAGGCTGAGGGGCGATTACGATCAGGCGATCGGCGACTTCCGCAAGAGCCGCTTGCTCGACGACGATCCGGACACCACCGTGGCTCTGGCCCACGCATACCTTTGGGCCGGCCGACATGACGAGGCGGTCAGCGAGCTGCGCGCCGTCGTGAGGACACCGAGCCCGCCCGCGGCGGCTCGCCCGCTTCTGGAACGCACCTATCGCCGGCTCGGACAGCTCGATGCGCTCGAGCAGTTCTACGCCGAGACCGTGACGCAGTTGCCCGACAGCGTCCCCTGGCTCCTGCGCGCCGGCGCCTTCGCCATCGATCGGCGCGACACCGAAAAAGCGCTCGATCTGTACGGCAAAGCCTACCGTCTCCGGCGGGATCAGACCTCGCATCCCGGACCGGGCGATGCGCCGTTCGCGGCTGTCCTCGATGGGTACCTGCATGCGATGATTCTCAGCGCCGCCGAGCCCGCCGGCGGCGGACCGTGGCAGCCGGAGCGGCTCGAACGGCTCTTTCAAGAGTCCGAAAACTACCTCGACACCGAATATGCCCCCCTGGTTCTCTGTCGAATGGCCGAGGCCCGAAAGAAACTCGGCGATGTCGATGAAGCACGCCGTCTGTGTCATCAGGCGGTCGAGAAGACCTGGGACAACGACCGGCTGTCCCTGGCCATCCTGCGTCGCGTCCGTCTGCTGATGGGCGACGAAGAGATCGGGCGATCCTGTCGCGATTGGCTGGTGAGCGACCCCCGTTCCCTGGCGGCCAACGCCACGATGCTTCGGCTCGCTCGCGTCCGGGGCGATTATGACGAGGCGGTCGATTGGGCCGACAAGTGCATCGCCCTGAGTGACTCGGACCCGCGGCGTGTCATCGCATATATGCTCGAGAAGGCCGATCTGCTGACAGCGGCCTACGAGCACACGTCCGATAAACGGTATCTCCGGACGGCCGGGGCCGTCTACGAAAGTCTGGCGAAGAAAATGCCGACAAACGGCAATGTGCTGAACAATCTGGCGTACGTGCTGGCCCGGAACGACGAGCGTCTCGACGAAGCCCGGCAGCACGTCGAGCGTGCGTTGGCCCAAGACCCGGATAACGCGGCGTATCTGGATACATACGCCTTCGTCCTGCACAGACAGGGCAACGACGCCGCGGCGGCCCGGTCGATTGCCGCGGCGATCCAGCACTATGAAACGGCCGGGGTCGCCTCGGCGACTGCCTACGAACACCTGGGCATGATCCTGGAGGGTCTGGACGACAGAAAGGGCGCTCTGGCGGCCTATCGCCGGGCGCTGGCGGCGGCCGACGGCGAACCGTCCGACCCGCTGAGCCGACGGATCGGATCGGCCGTCGAAAGGTTGCAGGCCGACCAATGACCGATATTCCGGGTGATGCGTTCGCGCCGAGCGGTTCCGTGCGAACGGCCTTGGGAGACTGATACCGATGAAGAGAAGCCCGACCCCGACGCCTCACGGCAGACCCGGCTCGACCGGGGCCGGCTCGCTGCGCCCCGGGGCGACGACGGCCCTGACACCGAAGGAAATCGTCGGGATGCTCCGCCGGCACATCTGGCTGATTCTCTTCATGACAACCCTCGGTGCGGCGCTCGGCGGCGGCGGATGGGTCCTGGTGCGACGCTACGCCCCACTGTACCGGGCCGAGGCGATCCTCAAGGTGCTGCCCCCCGTCGATACCGATCCCATGGAGATCGTGGCCACGCAGGTCCAGCAGGACCTTCAGTACGGACATCGCGTCTCGCTGGCCAATCTCATGAAACGCCAGGAGAGCCTTCAGAAGCTCCTCCAGAGCGACAAGGTGCGAGAGACGAACTGGTTTCGTCGGAAGGTTCGCGGCAATACCCGTGACGCGGTGGCGTATCTGGAGGATTATCTCAACGCATTCCCGCATCGCGAGGCCGAGCACATCATCGTCTCCATGGCCTGTGCCAGTGCCGGCGAGGCGGCGTTGATCGTCAACGAGATGATGCGCCTGTTCGTCAATCAGCACGGGGACACCCAGCGGCAGGACGTCAATCAGAAGCTGCAGGAGTTGTCCGGGCGTCGCAGCATCGTCGAGAGGGAGATCGCCGACGGCGAGCG
>JAAYBA010000231.1 GCA_012719085.1 Planctomycetota bacterium | reverse complement strand
GCCTGATCCAGGGCTCCGTCGCGGATCTCCAATCTCGCTTTGAGGCACAGAAGCCGGGACAGCGTGCGGTACTCTCCGAGCTGAGGCATCATGTACGTGAAGCCCTCCTCACGAATCGGGTACTCCCACGTGCATCGCTCGCACCTGGCCGCCGTCTCCAGGTTGCGGAAGGCCGACCGGAATCTCGAGATGGCGGCCCGGACGTCCTCGACCGGCAACGTCTCCGGCGGACTGCTATACCAGTGGTTCAGCGTGTCCCGGTCGATCGCGTCTTCGCCCTGATTGGCTTCGAGCACCTGGCCGATGGCCGTCTGGTAGAGCAGGGCGGCGTTGCCGGGCCGTTGTTCCATATAGGGTGTTTCGAGAAGGTATTGCAGGGCGAATCGCGGTTCGGGCGCGGGGTCCACCTGTAACTGGATCGTGCGGATCGTCGGGGTCTTCGGCGGATCGGCCCTGCGGGCCTGCCCGCCACAGAGAGCGAGCGCCATTGCCGCAACGGCCATAAGACGACGTACATTTCGTGCCATGATCGTTCTCCATCCTTTCGACAGACGTGTTCCGAGTGGTTGATGCTCTCGTTATCCCAATGACGACCGCGGTCAGGTCGAAGAAAGCAATTCGTCGAGGTTCTCTCGTGTCAGCGGCGGGTCGATGCTGCCGGGAATCTCGGTCGAGCCCGGCAGTGCATCGATGCCTCGTTCGAGCACGGCCTGTCGCATGCGGAGGTACCGGCGGAATGCCCGAACCTGTTCCGCATCGATCGCCTGCGTCGAAGCAGCCGACAGCGCGGCAGGCGAGATGTCTGCCTTGCGCTCGGCGACTGTCTCGGCAGGTCGTTGCGGCGCCGTCGGCGTCGGACGCGAGACGACGGAGGCCAGCAGCAACACGGTCAGAACGCAGGAGCTACCTTGCCAGAGGCGGCTGCGACGGCGGGCCGAGGCGCGTCCCGCGTCGAACATCACCCTGTTGCGGCTGATCGTCGCCGGGGCCACGCGCAGACCTCCGAGCGCCGCCTCCAGCTCTCTGTCGATCGGCGTCAGTCCGTCGGTGTTCTGCATGATTGCTCCATCCTTTCTCGGATTGCGGCCAGGGCCGCCTTGTACCGGCTGTGGACCGTCGTCAGCGGGCGGCCGACGATCTCGCCGATCTGCTTGAGCGAGAGCTGGCCCCAGATTCGCAGCAGGACCACTTCCCGCTGCTCGGCGGGCAGGGTCAGCAGGACCTCCTGCGCCGTGCGGGCGTCGATCAGGTCCTCCGGGCGGCCCTCGAACCAGGGCAATTGCCCGGCGGACAGTCCCGCATGCCGTCGGCTTCGCGAGGCCCGGCGGCGAAGGCGGGTGATCGCGGCGTTGCGGACCGTACGAAACAGCCACGCCGGCACGTCCTCGGGCGCGGCCTTCTGTGTCATCAGCCGCACGAATGCCCCCTGCACCACATCCTGGGCAGATTCCTTGGGCAGCCAGTTCCGCGCGTACAGCACCAGCCTGTCGCAATGCGCGTCGTACCACGAAGATAGCTGCCCGGCGTCCATCGTTTCGGTCATGTCCTCTATCGCATCTACTCTTATGACGCGCCGCAAGAGTAAGATTACGAAGAAGAACGAGAATTTCCCCCCGCCGCATGAATGCGTAGAAGGGTAGAAGCGTGGAAGCGTAAATGAGTGCCGTAGGATGGGTTTCAGCCCATGCGGAACGGGACCGAGCGTGAAGTCGCAAGTGTGAAGCGTGAAGTGTGAAGCGCGGGCGCTGTGGCCTCTGGCCTCCAGTCTCCAGCCTCCCGCAACGCGAGATACGAGCGACGCAGGCTCCAGACGGGAGGCCGCAGGCCCCCATCTACCCATCTACGCATCTACGCATTTACGCATCTACCGGCCGCAGAATGCGCCCCGGCGTGCAGCGAGGACAAGAGACGTGCGAAACCAAGAACCCGCGACGACGCGACGAGACAGAGACAGGGCAGATAGCAGTTCGTCTTGCAGTTCGGGTGGGCCAGAAGCCAATCCGCCGGGCAAACGACTCCACGTCAGTCGACCGAAAGACAAATCTGAAACGGGAGCATGTCCATCATTACACATTCTGCTCTGTCCCTGTTCTCGTCGGGATGGATTACTTGGCTTCCAGGTCCGCCAGTCGCTGCGAGCTGACGTCCTCGATTCGCAAATCGCCGAAGATCACGCGGTACTGACCTCCATCCAGCTTCCACCGCAACAGTACGTTGTCGGCATCACCGGGCGTGACAGCCTCGCCGTAATACATGGGCTCCTTGCCTTCCGCTTCGAGTCGGGCGATGTAGTTCGCACCCAGTTTCAGGTTCACGATCTGATCGTCATCGACCTGCACTTTAGCGCCTTCGGCTTGACGTTTCCGGTAGATGGTGCCCACCTCGCCGAGGATGTCTCCCACCGTCAGTTTGGCCGGATACCGTCCATCGGAAAGCTTGGTGAAGTACGCCAGTCCTTCGACGAGTTGCTCGCCACTTTCGAGCCGGCTGACGTCAATTGCGTACAGCAGGCCGTAGCCGTCTGGAATTGCCGCCGTAAACGCATCGGAGTCCACTTGGGCATCCCATTTGAAGTTGCAGATTACCATCGTGACCTCTGACGCGCTGGCCTCATCGGCGATGTGGAGTGTCACCTCCACGGGCCAGCCCGTGGCAATATCCACCCACAAACGCCCCACGACCTTACCCAGTATCTCGTCTTCTCCAGCGTAGCCGATGAATCCGCCGCCACCGGGGAAGCCGGCCGAGGGCGATATTGTGCTCGACTCTACACCTTTGACCTTAACGCCATTGATCTCACGATGTCCCAGTTCTCTGTAGTCGCCTGTAAGAAACGCTTCGACCATCGCCTTCGGGTCGCCGTTTTGCTGACAAATTGCTTCGGTCAGTTCCACCTTCGAGTACTTCTGCTGCTCCGGATAGAGCGTCACGAAAGACCTCTCGCCTGTCAGCACAAACGAGCGGCTCATCAGCACGTTGCCCAGATAGGTATCTGTCCGTGTCCCATAGTCATCGGATTGAATCCCTTCGATACGCGCCTCGAATGCATGACCGCCCTGCGACCCGGTGAGTTCGGCCGCATACGTTACCGCTCGGACTGCTGCCACCTGAGCCCGGACCTGGGCCCAACTGATACTGCTGGTTCCCCTGAATACGGCAAGAGCCACAATGGTGCCGACAACGATCACCGCCGCCGCGGTCAACTTGCTCATCCTGCTCATGGCCAATCTCCTGATCCAAAGCCTGCGCTTCATTGTTCTCGTTTTGAAAGGTCTGTCACACGGAGCATTCTCGATTCGGTCCATCACGCGTGACGCCATCGTCTCATCGGCGCCCAGCGCCCGGCCCAGATCTTGCAGTCGGTCTTCAAGACGATCACTCATGACTCAAGTCTCCTTGAGGAGCACCCGCAAACGCCGGTGCGCCCTGGACAACTGCTTCGTGATGGTCCCTTCGCCTCGCCCGGTGATGTTCGCGACTTCTTTGACACTGTGGCCGCCAAAGTACCGAAGCATTACGGCCTGCCTCTCTGCGTCGCCCAGTTTGAGCACGGCCGCAAGGAGCCGCTCCTTCTCCTCGTCGAGCAGGCCCGAATGATGTACCTCCACGACCTCGGGCTCGGGCACCGGGACCCGGCGATACGGCTGCACCAGGTCCAGAGCACAGCGGCGGGCGATTCGCAGCAGCCAAGGCCCGAACGCCGCTGCTTTTCGAAGCGTGCCGAGGTTCTGGTAGGCTTTGACGAATGCCTCCTGGGCGGCGTCCTGCGCCAGGTCCCGGTCGCGCAACACCGAGGTGGCCACCGCGCGGACCGAGAGTTCGTAACGGTTGACCAGGATCGCAAACGCCTTCCGGTCGCCACGCAGGACGGCACCGATCAGTTCACCATCGGACTGGAGCACCGAGAGACCCTCCAGAGAACGCGTTTCCAGGTCCACCACCGGCATTTCTGCTCCTTTGTTTCGGACACAACCATTCCAAACGAACGATCCAAAGAAAAGAAGCGCTTCTACTGTATAGACAGAAGTGCCGCCGAAATGCGACCAGAATGCAAAAAAAACTCGTCTGTCCGCCTCGATGCCGCTGTGACCTATGGGGGATAGACCTCGCCGCTACTGTGACGCTGCCATCTCACCGATTCGCCATCGTGACCACGCGGATGGGAAAGCGGGGTCAACCTTAAGGCGTCCAGGGGACAGACCTTGGTTTCTACGGTTGACGGCGGTCCGCGTCCGGCTTGGACCCGGCTGAAGGGGCGGGCTCGGGTGGGGCGGGGGATTGGCAGCGGTCCATTCGGGTGGCGAAGTTGCGGAGGAAGTCCTCGCGCCAGCGGCTCACCGTTTGGGGAGCGTGGGACATGCGGCAAGCGAGTTTGGTTCTGGTTGTTCTCGTTCTGGCGGGATGCCAGGAGCGAAGGACGGACAAGCGCTCTGAGGCGCCTTGCGTTGTCCCTGCTGTCACGCCGGATGTGAACGAGACGCACGTGGTCATGGAGATTCTGGACCGCCCGGCGTTTCGTGAGGCCATGCCGGCGGCGCAGGCGATCTCGCTGGAGCAGTATCGAGGTCTTCGGGACCGGTACACGACCGGCCATCCGGCGTGGCGGGCGGGCTCGTCGCTCACATACCGCACGCCGGAGGGGGACCACTGGCGGAAATACTGGCTGGCCTTACCGATTCGCCGTCCGTCACGACGCCCATGAGAGAGCGGGTTTCTTTCCGGCGTGGGCGCACTCGCGGAGATAGAGGTTGATCAGGTTCTGGTAGGGGATTCCCGTCTCTTCGGCCAGGGCCTTGAAATACTCGATCACATCGACGCCCAGCCGCAACGTGACCTGTTTCTTCAGCCCCTTGGCATGGGGATTCCGACGGCCCTTCATATTCGCAAAATCGTATTCTTTTCTCATGGTCTGGCCCCGGGATAGGCTATTGTCTCGTTCTTGGTTGCCTTCCTTGCGGAGATGATGCGGATCTGTCGGCCCTGCCGGCGCACGGCATAGTGCACGACCAGAAGCCGAAGGCGCCAACTGACACCGAGCATCAGGAACCGATCTTCATCCGCCGAGTGGTCGGGATCGAAGAACTCGATTGCGTTCTCGTCGAAGAAGACGCTCATCGCTTCTTCGAACGAGACCCGATGCTTGCGGGCGTTCTGCGCTGCCTTCCGTTCATCCCACACAAACGATGTTTCATCCATAATTACATCATATTGCTGCTGGCATTATACGTCAAGGGATTCTCGCTGGTTCTCTCGCGCACCTCTCGGGATACTGGGGATAGTGGGATGGTGTGCGGGGGCGGAGAGGCGTCGGTCATGCGGTCAGGCGATGCGGTGGGTGGTGATGTAGGTCCAGTCGAGTTCGAGGCCCAGGCCGGGGGTCTGGGGGATGAGGATGCGGCCTTCGGCGTCGAAGCGGGGTTCGGGGGTGAGTCGGCCGGGCAGGGTGCGGCTCTCATTGCTTGGCGAGGCCACTTCGAAGTGCCGGATGAGCGATTCGTCGGTTGCACCGATTAGTTGCAGGTGCGGATACGCGTCGGGCCCGGCGCCGAGCAGGTCCATCGCGATGCCCGCCTCCCGGCAGGCGCCGGCCAGTTGCAGGCAGGCGGTCAGCCCGCCGAGGTGCACGCCGATCCGGCAGACGTCGCACGCTCGCCTGTCGATCCAACGCAGGCGAGACTGGTAGGCGTCCGAGTCGCTGCGCGGGGCACAGATGGGCGTTCGCAGCTCGCTCGCCAGCGTCGCGTAGCGGTCGAGCCAGTCGTCAGTCTCCGGCATTGGCGAGCCGTACCATGTGTAGTTGAGGTCGTCCAGCAGACGGCCCACGCGCAGGGCCTGATCGTAGGTGTACGCGCCTTCGTGGTCGGCCATGCAGGTGTAGTCCGGCCCGGCCGCCTCGCGCACGGCGCTGAAGACGGCCATGTCCCTGTCGGGAAAGGCCGTTGCCCGCCCGGTCGCGTCGTCATATGTCACGTAAGGCTGGATGCGAATCGCCTGAATGCCCTTGTCCCGGCACGCGACGGCGAATTCGGCGTATGCCGACGGCTCGCCGAGGTTGAAGCCCGTGCTGACGCGCGCTTCGGCCGCCGACCTCGCCGTGCCGAGCAGGGCGTGGACGGGCTTGCCCGCGATGCGGCCGCGAAGGTCCCACAGGGCCGTATCGACCGCCCCGAGCGTGGCCAGCGGCAGGCCCTGCTCGTACAACTGCCGCCAGAGGTTGTCGTGCTCTGCCAGCGAGCGGCCGAGCAGCGCATCGCTGATGCCCTGTGCGGTGTCATCATCGGCGGGGGCCGCCCAATCGCCGACGTCGGCCCAGCCCTGGGCCCCGTGCGTGGTGGTGATCCGCACCGCGCAGCGGGCCTGCGAGGCGTCCTGCGGGCCGCGAAGGCCGGTGTCGTAGACGATCCACTCGACGCGGGAGATGCGTTCGGCGTCCGTCGCGTCCACCAGCAGCAGATGCCGGGCGGACGCACCGCTCCCGGCCAGCCAGGCCCCGGCCACGCTGCCGGCCAGCCTGAGAAACGTCCTGCGACCCATCCTCCCGATGCAATTGCGATTCATATCCCCCTCGATGACGTGATCCAAGCGGCCTCGGTCGCCGCGAACCCCTTCTTCGGCAGCCTCCATCATACCAATTCCGGCCGGCAGATTCAAGGCTGACTCGATATGCCCCTTCGACAAGCTCAGAGCCTGCCCTGAACGCCGTTGAAGGGGCAGGCTCTTACGGGCACACTACGAGCTGTATGCCCCTTCGACTTCGCTCAGGGCAGGCTCTGACGGGCACACTACAAACCTCGCGGCGGGCTTATCGGGCGTGAAAAATGCAGAGATTGGCCGCCGCGAGCCGATGAAACATTCAGTTCGAGTCGTTCGTATGTCCTCCTGCACGGAGCAGGTGATTCGAGGTCGATAGCAGTGAAGAAACTACCTATCTTATCCTATGGTGTCCTGGCGGTGGTCCTGGCGGCGGGCGCGTTCTTCGGGCGCGGGTTCTTCCGAGGCGCGATGACGATCCACGATCTGCTTACCGAGAACCAGCAGCTCAAGGGGGCCATCACCAATCTGACGACCGAGGACCAGATCGGCTACGCCAAGGTGGTCGGCCAGCGGACCGAGGCGGACGGCCGCCTGCTGACGACGTTGCAGTTCGTCGAGACCAGCCGGGACGACAAGACCCGACGCATCCTCCAGAAAGAGTACACCATCGAAGGCGACGTGATCCACTTCGATGCCCTGATCGTCAAGTTCACAGATGAGATGGTCATGGACGGCAAGGCGCGCGCCCTGTACATCTGGCGGCGCGTCTACGGCGAGAAGACCGCCCCGCAGGACGGGTTCCCCATCGAGACGCCCGGCGGCGAGCCGAAGCGCTACGCCGACCTGCTCGAACTGCTGCCCCGCGCCCAGCGCGACCTGTTCTGGACCCACATCTGGGACCTGGCCCACGACCCCGAGGCGCTGGCCCAGTACGGCATCAAGGCCATCTACGGCAACGTCATCTATTCTCAGCTCCGCGAGGGCCTGATCTACGTCTTCAAGATCGGCCCCACCGGCCACCTCTACGTCGAAGACGTCCCCGCCATGTGACCCCGCCGGCCGGATACGCTGTCCCTGCAATGGGCTTGCCGTGCGATCGAGAGGTTCGTATAATTGAACCATAGATGAACCATTCTGGTTCAGAAGTGAGGTGCTGCGATGAAATCGATCACGATCCACAATCTGGACGGCCCTCTCGAAGCGATGATCGAGGAGAAGGCTCGG
>JAAYBA010000230.1 GCA_012719085.1 Planctomycetota bacterium | reverse complement strand
CGGCAGGTTGTCGGTCTCCAGCGTGTACATGCCCGGCTCGAAGACGTCGGCGATCTGGCCCTTGTTGACGAAGATCGCCTTCTGGGCCTCGCGCACCGTCAGGCGCGCCCCCATCTTGATCTCGTTGTCGTGGCGCGCGAAGCGGTAGACGATCGTGTCAGCGGACGAATCGGTCCACTCGATGATGTCGATGAATTCGCCGCGTATCTTGTCAAACAGTGCCATGACGATCTCCGAACAAGACGTTATGCTTGAAATCCCGACGCGCCGGTCGATCCGCCGCCGTCAGAACCGCCTCTGCAACTGCTGCCAGTTCATGTTCGAGTGCTGATTCGGATCGTAAAGATGGTCGTTCGATACGATGTACTCGCCCAGGCCGTTGCCCCAGGCGTGGTCGTAGCCGCCGGGCAGTTGCGGGCTGAAGTCGCACGTCGGATCGATATAGGAATCGACGCCGCGAATGGCTTCGCTGGCCATATCGCCCATGCGGTCGTACGAGGCCGACCGGGCCATGTAGCCGTCCATGATCATGTCGCCGGTTTCGCTGATCGACTTCGACACGTCGCCGAGCCGCTGGAGGGCCTGTCTCTGACTGGCGGCCATCTGGGCCATGGCCCGGGCCATCATCGCCCGCTCGTTCAAGATCCGTCGACTCTCTGCCTGGCAGGCCTGGAGCCACTGCGGATTGACCTGAAGCGACTTGACCGAGGCCATACAGGCCTGGCCGACGGCGTCGAGGTGGCCGGCGGAGGCGCGGAAGGCGTACAGGGCCTCGGCGGTCCAGAAGATATTCTCCTGGGCGCTGAGCCGCGAGCCGGTGCGTGTGACCACCTGGGAGACGACGCAGAACAGGTCCTCCTCGACGGGCTTGCCCTCCAGCGTATAGGCGATGCGGATGCGGGCGCCGTCGGAGGTCATCGGTCCGCCCACCTCGAGGCCGCCCCGCAGCGCCTCGGCCAGCTTGGGCAGCGGCTCTTCGGCGACGACGCGTACGGTCACGTCGTGGGGCTTGTAGCGCGGCGCGGTGGCCTTGGCGAGGAGCTTCTTGGCCGAGTCGAGGCCCGGCAGGAACCGGCGGAGCGTCTGGACGCGCTGCTCGAAGGTCTCCTGGCCGATCAGGCCGGCCAGCAGGTTGCCCCGGCCCGACCACGGACTGCGACGGGTCTGCTCCTGGCCCTCGACCTGGCCGCGATAGCGCGGGATGACCAGCGACCGAAGCGTTTCGATCGGGGTCAGGGGCGCCCGCTGCTCGATGCCGTCCTGCTTGAAGGCAAAGGCCTTGATCCGCCACTTGTCCAGCGCCTCGGTGAGGATGTTCTTCGACCACATGTTGGGAATGGTCGGCAGCCACTCGATCTGCTCGGAGCCGCTGGGGTTCCAGGCGCGGAAGACGGGGATGGCGGGCATGGTGGCGCTGTCCCGCCACCAGATGTCGCCGGTGAACTCCCAGTCGGCGGGGATCAGCGACTGGAAGGCGATCAGGCCGCTCTTGGGGTCCATGCAGGCGGCCCGCTTCATGCGGACGCCCCACGCTCCGGCTGCGGCGGCCGCCGGGTCGTGCGCGTCCATCGGATCGGCGCCGGCCGGACCCGGCCCCGGCGGCGGCGACAGGCGCACCAGTGACGAGCCGCAATACTGACATGTTGTCTGGTTGCCGTACCCCGATGCAATGGCCCCGCCGCACTGGGGACACGTCTCTGCACAAATGGCCATGACTGCACTCCCGCAAACCGTTGGATCACCGACCTACAGACGCACTCTCATGGCTCCGCAAAGGAGCCTGCCGCACATGACCCCCTCATCATACCGACCCATCCCACGCCAGACAAGCCCGCAGGATTGCGCCGACGAGGAACGCGCCTGGTTCTTGTGTCCTACTCTGCCAGCGTACTCGGACAGCGCAGCGACCGGTCGATCAGCGACTCCCCAAGCGGTGACGAATCGATCCTGCGAAAAGGGGATAGGATCAGGCTTTTCGAAGCATACCAGCGCCCCGTGATGTGCACGAAGGGCTTATACCGGTTGAGAATCCAGTCGTCCATCTCGTCGGGGTGTCGGGCATCCAACGAATACACGACGCCGGGACTGGCAGGCAGGATATACCGGGGATATGGCATGAATGCGATATAGGACTCGCCTCTTTCAGCGAATATGCACCCGACGTCGCGGAAACGCCTCGCCAAGCGGTGCAATGCCGTCACTTCGGATTCGGTGAACCCCCTGTCCTCGGCGACTACAGGTTCCGCGCTGAGTCTACCTGTAGTGTTGAGAAAGACCCGTGTATATTCCGGATGTCTCTCCACCACTCGGATGAACTCCGTGTAGACGGCGGCTTTCTCTTCGGTGAGAGCGGGGGGTGTATACACCCACTGCAACACCCCTCGGACCATGTGGCGTCCAACCATGTGGAAGAGCAGGG
>JAAYBA010000229.1 GCA_012719085.1 Planctomycetota bacterium | reverse complement strand
TGGTCTATGGCCAGATGCTTCGACTACGCTGCGCTCCGCTCAGCATGACAAAGAGGCAGAAGGCTTCGCTCGGGGTGACAAGGGCAGATAGATGATTACGTAGGGTGTGCAATGCACGCCAATTTTAAAGGGACAGGCACATGGCACTATTGATGGGATACGATGTCGGAAGCTCTTCGGTCAAGGCGACGCTGATGGACGCGGGCACGGGCAAGGCGCTGGCCTCGGCAACCTCGCCGGAGACGGAACTGGAGATCATCGCCAAGCAGGCCGACTGGGCCGAGCAGCACCCCGCCACGTGGTGGGAGCACGTCCGGCTCGCCACGCAGAAGATCAAGGCCAGTGCGGCGTTCGAGGCCTCCGACGTCAAGGCCATCGGCATCTCGTATCAGATGCACGGCCTGGTCGTCGTCGATAAGAACCGGCAGGTGCTGCGGCCGGCAATCATCTGGTGCGACAGCCGGGCCGTGCAGATCGGCCAGCAAGCCGCCAAGGACATTGGCCCGAAGAAGTGCCTCAAGCGCCTGCTCAATCTGCCCGGCAATTTCACCGCCTCCAAGCTCGCCTGGGTCAAGGCCAACGAGCCGAAGGTCTATGCGAACATCCACAAGATGATGCTCCCGGGTGACTTCGTCGCGATGAAGATGACCGACCAGATTCGGACCACGCCGTCCGGTCTGTCCGAAGGGATCATGTGGAATTTCCAGAAGGACAAGCTCGCCGATTTCGTCCTGGACAACTACGGCGTATCGAGCGATCTGGTCGCGGAGACCGTTCCGACGTTCTCGGTGCAGGGCGAGCTGACGAGGGCCGCGGCGGCCGAACTGGGGCTTGCGGCTGGCACACCGGTCAGCTATCGGGGCGGCGATCAGCCCAACAACGCGCTGTCGCTGAGCGTTCTGAAGCCGGGCGAGGTCGCCGTGACCGCAGGCACCTCCGGCGTCGTCTACGGCGTCACCGACCAGAGCAACTACGATCCGAAATCGCGCGTGAACATCTTCGTCCACGTCAACCACACGGCCAAGAAGCCGCGCTATGGCGTGCTGCTGTGCCTCAACGGCACCGGCATCCTCAATAGCTGGCTCAAGCACAACGTCGCCGGCGAAGGCCTCGACTATCCGCAGATGAACGACCTAGCCGCGACCGTGCCCGTCGGCTCCGACGGCCTCGTGATCCTGCCCTACGGCAACGGCGCCGAACGGACGCTGGAGAACCGCAACATCGGCGCTTCGGTCCACGGCTGGAACTTCAACATCCACAAGAAGGCCCACTTCCTCCGCGCCGCCCAGGAGGGCATCGTCTTTGCGCTCAACTACGGGCTGGAGATCATGCGCGATATGGGCACCAGGCTCAAGACCGTCAAGGCGGGCAACGCGAATATGTTCCTCAGTCCGCTCTTTGCCGAGGCGTTCGCGACGATCACCGGCGCGACCGTCGAGCTTTACAGCACCGACGGCTCCCAGGGCGCCGCGCGCGGCGCGGGAATCGGCGCCGGAATCTACAAGGGCCCGCAGGACGCCTTCGTCGGCCTCGAACCGGTGCGAAAGGTCCAGCCCAACAAGAAGCTCAAGAAGGCCTATGAAGCCGCATACGAAAACTGGCAAGCCGTGCTGAAGAAGCCGCGATAGACACGACCACGACGAAAGTCCCGCCGGGCGGCGGTCCAGGCAACGGAACGCCGCCTGTCCGCCCTAATAGTCCTTGAACTTGCGCATCCACTCGGGCCAATCGGCGGGTTGGACGCCACCCGCCCTCGTCCACGCCCCGGCCGTCTCGAACTGGCGGTGCCACTTGAGCGTCCATGGCTCCTTGACGCCGACCTTGCGTACCGAAGCATCCAGGAACAGCATATTGACCCCGCCGGCGTGACGATCTATGCAGCAAACGGGGGATTCCGTTGGTAGCGCCTCGGAGGCAGGTGGCTCCTGAGTATTGTCAAACATGCGCATCTCCTCGACCCATACCGAATCGAAGAAGAGCGGGACATTCGCGGCACCGGGAAAATCCCAGGTGCGCAGATAGTTCTCCTGGAGGACCAGCAGCTTGGGATATGCGACCCAGCCGTTGAGACCGTAGCTCATGTGAGCGACTTCATAGTCGGGCCATCCGTAGTCGCGCTCCCACATCGAGAAGGTGTTGCCCCATCCGCCGCGCTCTTCTCCATGGGGACCGAAGGGTTCGACCCTGGCGGCGGTCGGGCAGGCCGTCAGATCTGAGTATTCGCACCGGTAAGGCTTGGTGATGCGAAAGTACTCGTAGCGCGGCGTATTGTCGAAGAATCGGCCGTCGTAGTCGTCCGTGTAGGTTTTGAACACCAGGCCCCACTGGCGCAGGTTGGATTGACACACCACCGTCCGAGCCTGGTTGCGGGCCCGGCGCAGGGCCGGGACCAGGATCGCCATCAGCATCGCGATCACCGCAATGACCACCAGCAGTTCGATCAGTGTAAACGCCCGCCCACTCCCTCGTTTGTCATGCTGAGCGGAGCGCAGCGCAGTCGAAGCATCTGGCCAAAGCCGGGACTTGCCCTCTGCTCGCCGCCAGATTCCTCGACTGCGCTCGGAATGACAGGGTCGTGGGTCTGTCGGCTTCCCAATTCGAATGACAACATCGCAAGCATTC
>JAAYBA010000228.1 GCA_012719085.1 Planctomycetota bacterium | reverse complement strand
TGATGTCGATGCTGAGCCACGCGATGACGAGGAGGCTCCGTATCTTGGAGCGGAAGGTTGCGTTCCCTGTGTGGATATCGCGATACCGATTGGACCTCTCGATGGGAGGTCTTTGTCCGGCGGGCTGGAGGCTGTTGTTGCCATAGTCGTCGGTGAATCATCTGCGGCGTGTCAGAATCTCCTCGTTCTTGACGCTGGGTCTGGCGAGGTTCCTCTTCCCGCCTTCCACGATCCGCTACGCAGCATCGTGTTGCAGGTGTAGACTCCCCCCTCCCTTATGATTGGGCCGATTCGCGTCTCTCCGAACGGCCGAGTGCAGAATCCCTGCGCCCGTGAACACGGGGCGATCGAGAAGCTTGTGGTGGGAGTCGTTCTCATGTGCCATAGTCTCTACACGTTGCCCATCCTGACGATGTTCTTTGTCCTGACCGGCTGCCGGGCAACCCGGAATCCGCCTCCGCTGCCTCCAAGCGGTGTTTCCAGACCCCCCTCGGCGACCGCTGAGGCGCCGCCGGCGTCTCCTGAGCCGATAGGCCGTATCACCCTGCGCGAGGCGGCCTCTCTGGCTCTGATGCACAACCCTCGACTCGGAGCCATTTCAATCGAGCGACGCGCGGCAGAAGCGCGAAGGCTCCAGGCATCGCTGCGGCCGAATCCCGAACTTGACGTCGAGCTTGAATCGCTGGGTGGAAGCGGTGAGCGAAGCAGTTTCGACGCTGCCGAGATCACCATCTCTCTCGGCCAGCTCATCGAGCTGCGCGGCAAACGTGACAAGCGGATTCGAGTGGCGTCGCTTGAGACGGAAATGGCACAGTGGGACTTCGAATCGCAGCGTCTCGATACGCTCAGAGACGTCACGCTGGCGTTTGTCGCAGTCCTGGCGGCCCAGGAGCGCCTGGCGCTGGCCGAACAACTGCGTGATTTGTCCGGCGAGGCGCAATCGGCTGTGGCCCAACGCGTCGAGGCGGGCAAGGACTCAGCGGTCGAGAACCTGCGAGCGGACGTGGCCTTCTCCATGAGACGGATCGAGTTCCAGAAAGCGTCGGGTGCACTGACAGCCGCAAGACACAATCTGGCCGCCGTTTGGGGCGCTCGCGCTGCGTCGTTCGAGGAGGCGGCAGGAGATTTCTATGCGGTGACGCCCGCTCCATCGGCCTTGGACGCCGACGAGGTGATCGCCGCCAATCCCGATCTGGTGCGTTGGGCGATCGAGCAACGACAGCGCCAGGCGGCATTGGATCTGGAGAGGGCCAAGGCCACGTCGGATATCACCGTCGCAGCCGGCGTGCAGCATTTTCGGGAAAGCGACGACTCGGCATTCATGGTGGGCTTGGCGCTGCCGATTCCCCTGTTCGACCGGAACCAGGGAGGCATCGAAGAGGCCACGGCAAACCTTGCCAAGGCCAGAAAGCAACACCAGGCGGCTGAGATCGAAATCGCCGCGATGCTCGCCGAAGCAGTGAACGGTCTGGCCGCGGCCTACGAGGAGGTGCAGATTCTGCGGACCGACGTGCTGCCCAGGGCCCAACAGGCCTTCGAGGCCGCCCAACAGGGATATCGCGAGGGCAAGTTCGACTATCTCTACGTGCTGGACACGCAGCGCACGTTCTTCGAGACCAAGGTTCAATACATCGACGCCGTCGAGGCGTGCCATCGCGCGCGTGCGGACGTCGAGAGATTGACGGGACGGCCTCTCGATCCAAGCCGGGCAGATGACGAACGCCAGTCGAAAGGGGCAGAACAATGAAATACCGCCTATTGCCATTGGCTCTGGCCATCCTTGCCATCGGCCTGATCGCAGGGATAGTGCTGGAAGGAAAACTCGATATGCTCGTCCATCGCGTACCGCAAGGTCAGACGTACGATCATGCTCACCACGAAGATCAGGATGTGCACGAACAAGAAAACGAGCACATCGTCGAGCTGAGCGCCGAGCAGATCGCGGAACTCGGAATCGAGACGGCTATCGCTCAGGCCGGGTCGTTGCGCCGGACTTTGTCCTTGCCGGGCCGCATTGCTGCCGACGCCGATCGGCTGGCCCACATCGTGACGCGGGTTGCCGGCGTGGCCACCGAGGTCCGAAAGACGCTCGGCGACAATGTCGCCCAAGGCGAGGTCATGGCGGTGGTCGAAAGCCGCGAGTTGGCCGATGGCAAGGCGGCCTATCTGGCCGCGTGGCGCAGGCTGGAACTGGCCCGGGCCAGGTTTGACCGTGAGCAGAGCCTCTGGGATAAGCGAATCTCCTCCGAGCAGGAATTCCTCGATGCCAGGCAGGCGGTGGCCGAAACGCAGATTGAGTTACAGGCGGCCGAGCAGAAGCTCCATGCGCTGGGGTTCGGCGATGAATACGTCCGTACGTTGCCGGAGCAGTCGGATCAGTCTCTGACGCGATACGAAATCCTCGCTCCCTTCGATGCGACGGTGATCGCCAAGCACATCACGATTGGAGAGGCCCTGAAGGACGACTCGGAACTCTTTGCGATCGCCGACCTGTCCGCTGTTTGGGTTCAGCTCGACGTACATCAGCACGACCTTCCCTATGTCGAAGGAGGCCAGGAGGCCATCGTCACGGTGGGACCGGGCGTGCCTCAGGCCGCCGGGCGGATCAGCTATGTGGCCCCGATTGCAGCCGAAGACACGCGTACGGTCCAAGCCCGCGTCGTGCTGCCCAACACTGGTGGCCGATACCGCCCCGGCCTGTTCGCCACGGCCGAGATCCTCACCGAGGCGGTAACGGTCGACGTGCTGGTGCCCAGGTCGGCCGTGCAATCTCTCGAAGGTCGGCCGTGCGTCTTCGTGCCGTCCGAGCACGGTTTCGAGGCTCGGTTCGTATCGATCGGCCGGTCGAGCCACGGGGCCGTGGAGATCACGTCCGGCCTGGTGGCCGGCGAGCCATTCACGATCCAAGGCGCCTTCGAACTGAAAGCGGCCATTGTCGCCGCCGGCCTCGGCAGCCACGCCGGTCACGGTCACTGAAAGGAGCCTGCGAATGTCCGCGAGACTCATGGACATCTCATTACGCTATCGATTTCTCGTCGTTGTCGCCATCGCTGGGATCATCGGATTCGGCTCGTACACCTATACGCAGTTGCCCATCGACGCCTTCCCGGATATCTCGCCCGTGATGGTGCCGGTCTTTGCCGATGTGCACGGCATGGCCCCGGAGGAGATCGAACGCCTGATTGCATTTCCCATCGAGTCGGCCATGAACGGTCTGCCCGGGGTCAGGCAGATCAAGTCCACCTCCGCATTCGGCCTGGCGGCCGTCTACGTCTATTTCGAGGATGACGTGGACATCTACTTCGCGCGGATGATCGTGGCCGAGCGTCTCAATCGGGCCCTGGCCGAACTGCCGCCGATGCACGAGCCGCCTCAACTGGGACCGATCTCCACCGGCCTCGGTCAGATCTTCATCTATTACCTGACGCTCGACGAGAGGGCCGACACGGAAGGCAAGGCTTCCGACATCTACCTGCGCGAGATCAACGATTGGGTCGTCAAGCGGCAGCTCCAGACCGTGCCCGGCGTTACGGACATCCTCTCGATCGGTGGACACGTCCTGCAGTATCAGATTCAGGTCGATCCGCACGCCTTGAACCGGTACCACGTGTCCCTGAGCGATCTCGTACGCGCCGTGAGGACCAACAACGCCAACGCGGGCGGCCAGTTCATGGTCCTGGGCCGGGAAGAGCACCTGGTACGCGGCATCGGTCTGCTGCGCGATCTTGAAGACATCGGCAGCGTTCCCATCGCCGTCCGCAACGGCGTCCCGATCCGGGTCGCCGACGTCGCCGCTGTCCGCTATGGTCCGGAAGTCCGTCGAGGCGTGGTCTCCCGAAACGGAACCGCCGAGGTTGTCTCCGGCATGGTCCTCCAGCTCTATGGCGAGAACACCTCCAGGGTCATCGGGCGATTGTACGCGAAGATCGCTGACGTCCAGGCGTCCCTGCCTGCCGGCGTGCGTCTCGTGCCGTATTACGCACAGGCCGAACTCGTCCGCCGGGCGACCGGGACCGTCAAGAAGGCCCTGCTGTTGGGCGCCGTGATGGTGGTCGTAACGCTCTTCGTCTTCCTGGGCAATGTGCGCAGCGCGCTGATCGTGTCGCTGTCGCTTCCACTGTGTGCGTTGATCGGCGTCCTCCTCATGCGCGTGACGGGCATCTCGGCCAACCTGATGTCGCTCGGCGGAATCGCGATCGGCATTGGCATGCTGGCCGACGGCGCCATCGTCATGGTCGAGAACATTTTCCGGCACCTCAATATGGACGTGAAGGACACGGCTCGGGAGAAGGCACAGATCGTGTTCGATGCGGCGAGCCAGGTCAGCCGACCGATCGTTTTCTCCATCCTGATCATCGTGACGGTCTTCCTGCCGATCTTCGCTTTGCAGGACGTCGAGGGCAAAATGTTCGCGCCGATGGCTGCGACGCTGTGCTTCGCGCTGGCCGGTTCGTTGATCGTGGCCGTGGCCGTCGCGCCGGCGCTGTGCACGTATTTCCTGAAGGAACATCGGCATCGGGAATTCCGCCTGGTCAACTGGCTCACGTCGCTCTACCACCGGCCGCTTCGCTGGGCGATCCGGCACAGGGCCGTGGTGCTTGCGGCCGTGCTCGTCGCGTTCTTCGCCAGCCTCCTGGCGATACCGCACCTGGGGACTGAATTCATCCCGACACTCGAAGAAGGCTCGATCCTGATCGGTGTGACCATGGCGCCTTCGATCTCGCTTGCGAAGGCCACCGAGACCGTCCAGTTCCTGGAGCGCAAGATCATGCGATTCGAGGAAGTCGAGGAGGTCGTCTCTCGCATTGGCCGGCCCGAGAGCGGAAGCCATCCGCACCCGGTCAATTACGCGGAGGTGCACATCTCGCTGCGACCGGCGAGCCGCTGGACGCGATTTGCGAACAAGAAAGAGCTGGTCGCCGCCCTGAACGAGACGCTGTCGGCCCATCCCGGGGTGCAACTGAATTTCACGCAGCCCATTCAGAACGCCTTCGACGAATTGCTCTCGGGCATCAAGGCTCAGGTGGCGATCAAGCTGTTCGGCGAAGACCTCGAGGTCCTCCGCGACAAGGCCGGCGAGATCGCCGAGGCCATCGCCGGCGTCCCGGGCCTGGTCGACCTGGCCGCCGAGCAGAATTTCGGCCAGCCCCAGGTGCAGGTCATCGCCGACCGGGTGGCGTGTTCCCGCTACGGCATCGACGTCAGCGACATTCTCGAACTGGTGGAGCTGGCCATCGGGGGGGAAGTCATCGACACAATCTACCTCCAGAGCCGTCGGTTTGGCATCCACGTACGCTACCAGCAGCCGTACCGCGCCGATCCCGAGGCCATCGAGGGCCTTCTCGTGCCCGGGCGGAACGGGATGCTCGTGCCGCTCAAGCAGGTCGCCACAGTCGGCCAGGTTACGGGACCCATCCAGATCCATCGCGAGCACAACCAGCGGCGATGGGTCGTCCAGGCCAATATTCGAGGCCGTGACACCGGTGGCGTCATCGCCGACGTCAAAGAGGCGATCGCCCGGAAGGTGACGCTGCCGCCGGGCTACCACATCGAATACGGCGGGCAATTCGAGAACCAGCAGCGGGCCATGATCCGCCTGTCGATCATCGTGCCAATCGTCATCGCAGCGGTCCTGCTCATGCTCGTCCTGGCGTTCGGGTCTCTGCGCCACGCGATGCTGATCGTATCAGGCATCCCACTGGCCCTGATCGGCGGTGTCTTCGGCCTGCTGGGGATGGGCGAGTACCTGTCCGTTCCCGCCGCCGTCGGGTTCATCGCGTTGTTCGGCATCGCCGTGCAGAACGGGGTCGTGCTTGTTACGCGGATCAACCAGATGCGCGATGAGGGAATGACGGTCGATGAGGCGGTCATCGCCGGCAGTCTGCAGCGTCTCCGCCCGGTCCTGATGACTGCGACCACGACCGTGCTGGGTCTGTTGCCGCTGTTGCTGTCGCATGGGATCGGCTCGGAGGTCCAGCGGCCGCTGGCGACCGTTGTGGTCTTCGGCCTGACCTCGGCCACCTTCCTGACCCTGTTCGTGATCCCCGCGCTCTACCCATGGTTCAGCCGGACGACGGTCGAATACTGACAGTTCCGGCTTGCGGACGCCGATGATTCGATAGAAGATATGGCCACGTTCGTGAGATCAACGCTTGGTTGGATCGAAAGGCCCTGTGATGAAGAACGTGGCTGCCGGTGTCGCTGTGGTCCTGGTGCTGCTGTGGGCCGGTGGATCGGCCGCCGGAAACAGTGTCGAACGCATCGCCGACGAGGTTCGCGCCGCGCAGATTCGCGATCTGCGGTTCGGGATGTTCATCTGCTGGTCGTTCAGCACCTTCTCCGGGCGCGAATGGACGCCCGCGCAGGACAAGGACGCCTCGTACTTCCGCGCCACCGGCTGTGACACCGATCAGTGGGCGCAGGTTGCCCGCGAAGCCGGGATGCGCTACATCCTCTTTCTCACGAAGCATCACGACGGCTTCTGCCTGTGGGACACCGCCACGACCGACAAGAAGGTGACCAACAGTCCGCTCGGGATGGATGTGCTGGCAGCGTTGCGACGATCGTGCGACAAATACGGCGTCAAGCTGGCGCTGTATTTCTCCGAGGGGGACTGGAACTGGCCGGGTGCTGTCGATGGCCAGGGCGGGCAGGGCGGAGGCCACGATCCCGAAACCAAGAAGGCGCAACTGAAGGAACTGTGCACCCGGTACGGGCCGATCGAGTTCTTCTGGATGGACCACGCCGTTGGCGACGGCGGGCTCAGCCATGTTGAGACCGTCGAGTGGGTGCATCGCTTCCAGCCGAACTGCTTCGTCGGCTTCAACCACGGCCAGCCCGCCGGCCGGCTGTGCCTGCGCGAGCGAGGCCGCCCGGGTCCGTTGGGTGATGCCGGCGCTTCGCAGTACAACAAGCAGGCCGAGCAGGACTACAGAGGCTATCTCGTCGCGGAATTCACTTATCCGATTCTGCCGACCCGCAAGGGCGGCGCCGACTGGT
>JAAYBA010000227.1 GCA_012719085.1 Planctomycetota bacterium | reverse complement strand
GGGCCGTGACCGTAGCGGGCGGCGATGAACGGCTGCAAATGGATCGGGGGGAAGTAGTTGCTCACCTGGATCTTCTGGCGGCGCATCTCGTCGAGCAGACGGTCGCGAACGTCGGGGCCGAAGCGCTCGGCCAATCGGACGACGAAGACGAACCAGCTCATCTCCACACCGTCCGGGACCGACGGTACGATCAGGCGGTCCTCGTCGGCCAGCATCTGCTGGTACCAGCGGGCCACCTGACTCCGTTTGGCTTTGATCTCGTCGATCCGCGATAGTTGGGCCAAGCCCAGCGCGCAGTTGATGTCACTGAGTCGGAAGTTGTAGCCGAGGCGCTCGTGGAGCAGCCACCGATCGGCGACGCTGCGGCCCTGGTTGCGAAGCGAGACGCACAGGTCCGCCAGGGCTTCGTCGTCGGTCAGGATGGCCCCGCCCTCCCCGGTGGTGATCTGCTTGTTAGGGTAGAACCCGAAGACGCTCAGGGTGCCGAACGCCCCGGCTTTTCTGCCGCGCAGGGCCGAGCCCAGGGCCTCGCAACTGTCCTCGACGACGGCCAGCCCGCGCTGCTTGGCGATCTCGCAGACCGCATCGAAGCCGGCGGGATTGCCGAACGCCTCCACCGGGACAATCGCCCGCGTACGAGGCGTGATCGCCGCCTCGATCCGATCGGGACACAGGTTCAGGCTCACCGTGTCGATATCGACGAAGACCGGCCGGGCCCCCGTCATCATGATCGACGTCGTCGAGGCGACGAACGAAAACGGGGTGGTAATCACCTCGTCGCCGGCGCCGATCCCCAGGGCCAGCAGACTCAGGAACAGCCCGCTGGTGCCGCTGTTGACCGCCACCGCCCGCCGCCGCCCGACGTAGCGGGCCAAGGCACCCTCGAACTCGGTCAGCTTCGGCCCCAGCGACAGGTCCGGGCGGCGCAGCACCGCTACAACGCCGGCGATCTCCTTCTCTGTGATGTCGGGCCGAGACAAGTAAATCTGCATCCTGCGCTCCTGCGTACGGGTCGATCGTGACAGAGCATTCTAATCCGCCCGACAGTCAAGTCCAATCCAATTCTCTGTCGCATAGAGTGGCCGGGGGTGCACGGCGTATTTGTAGGTAGGTTCCTGCCAAGTCCAGGAAGGAGCTTTGTCTTCTCGACGAAGAGCTTGCCCCTTCAACGGCGTTCAGGGCAGGCTCTGAGCGAAGTCGAATGGGGCGAAGCCCGCACGGAGAAATCGGGCCGAGGAGAAGGCACTGTCCCATTCGCCGCCAGATTCCTCCACTGCGCTGCGCTCCGGTCGGAATGACAAAGTCGCTTGCAGAGCCCCAGGATCTATCTGCAAACGTGAACCGCACCCAGGGGGCGGCTCGCCGACGTCGACCTCGTTGGATGGACTCTCTGTTTATAGGACCATTCAGCATTCGCATCAGCGAGAACGGCGGTCCCAGGCGGGTTTGTTGACTCTCGGCTAAATCCGTCCGCTCCGCTCGCCGAAGAAGAGGGCGGCACAAGGACTTTGATTCAGGAATCGCAACGATGGCAAAAGGCAAGAATGTCCTGACGACCGGAGACGTGGCGAAGATCTGCAACGTCGCGCCGCGAACGGTTTCCAAGTGGTTCGACTCCGGACAGCTCAAGGGCTATCGCATCCCGGGCAGCAAGGACCGCCGTATCCCCCTGCACGAGCTGGTCCGCTTCATGAAGGCCCACGACATGCCGACCGGGACGTTGAGCGTCGGCAAGCTCCGGGTCCTGGTGATCGACAGCGATGCCCACAGCCGCGATGCGATGGTCAACGGTCTCGGCGCGAAAGACCGCTACGAGGTCCAGGCCGCCGGCAGCACCTTCGAGACCGGGGCCGCCATCCAGCGATTCACGCCCCACGTGGTCCTGGTCAATCTGCTGGCCCACGGGATCGACGCCGGGGGCATCTGCCGAAGCATTCGCGACAACGAGGAGTACGCGACGATCAAACTGATCGCCCTGGCCAACCAGTTGAGCGAGCCGGAAGCGGCCGCCCTGATCCAGAAGGGCTTCGACGGCTACGTCTCCAACCCCTCCGACGCAACGGAAGTGATTCGCAAGATCGAGGAAGTCACCGCGATCATCTACTGACGCACGCGGTCAGTATTCCTTGTACTTGCTCAGCCAGGCTGGCCAGTCCGACGGCTGCATCCCGCCGGCTCGCGTGTACGGCCCGGCCGTGTCGAAATTCTTGTGCCACTTCAGCGTCCAGATCTCCTTGAGTCCCACGTGACGGACCGACCAGTCCATGAACAGGAAATTCGTCCAGCC
>JAAYBA010000226.1 GCA_012719085.1 Planctomycetota bacterium | reverse complement strand
GGACGCCGCAACTCTGGATGCCCGACACTGGCGAGATTCACTCGTGCAAATTCGACCGCGACAACAACGGCAACACGCGCGTCCCGTTGCGGCTGGCCCCATACGGCAGCGTGTTCGTGGTCTTCCGGGACAAAGCCGAGGACCTGCCGATGGCCGAGCGGTATCCTGTATCGGGTGATGGGTGGCAACTCACCGGGCCGTGGGAGGTGCGTTTTCCAGAAGGCTGGGGCGCGCCGCCCTCGAAGACGTTCGACAGACTCGTCTCATGGACGGACGTTGAGGACGAAGGGGTGAAGTACTTCTCGGGAGTCGCGTCTTACCACAACACGTTCGACATCAGCGCCGATCAGCTCACGCCGGGCAAGCGGATCGTGCTCGACCTGGGCGAGGTGCGATTCGTCACCGAGGTCTACGTCAACGGGCAGAGCCAGGGCACCCTGTGGAAGCCGCCCTTCCAGATCGAGATCACCGACGCCGTCCGCGCCGGCACGAACCAACTCGTCGTCGAGGTCGCCAACACGTGGTCGAACCGCCTCGTCGGCGACGCGCAGTCGCCCGACGGCCCGAAGTTCTGCCGAACCAACATCGACAGGTCCCTGACCTGGCAGGTCCCCTGGAAAGACACTCCCCTGCTCGACTCCGGCCTCCTCGGTCCGGTCCGCCTAATCGAATGGTCCGAATGATCTGACGCGACCAAGCACGGACGCGGTCAGCGATTGGTCTTTCCTGGCAGCTTTCTCACGGCGGGTTCCTCGGCCGCTGCATTAACCGCAGCCGCAACATGCTCAAGTCGCTTCACGATACAGGGATGGGAGCGGAAACCCAGCGTATCGAACAGATTCGGAAACACGTTGTATGGTTCGGACTCCACCAGACGTCTCATGCCTTCCACGAATGCCTCAGGCGTTCGAGTCATCTCCACCGCATAAAGGTCCGCCGCCAACTCTCTCGGCCGATTGAGTAGGTTCGACATCCACGCGTTGAATTTCCACACCAGCATGAGCACTGTCAGGAACACAGACACAAGAACTGGCACCGTCCGCACAGGTGCAGCAGCGAGCAGTATCGAAGCCACCCATCCAAGCAAGGGAACAAGGAACATCCTCCGAACCCATTCCCCCACTTCACGGCCCACGTGGTGCTGGGACCACGAGTGTCCCAATTCGTGGGCAATGATCGCTCTGAGTTGATCCGCCTCCAGACGTGACCTGGCGTCGCTACTGACGTAGACTTCGGGCTCATCACACCTCAGCACCATGACAGTACCGGGATGAAAGGCGGATTTCTGGGCAAGCCCATACAACGACGCTTTGTCGTGCTTGGCCCGTTTCACGGAACGTCCGACTCTTCGGCCAAAGAGCCTGTAGTCTCTTGTCTGGAGAACGGCCTCGGCCAGAGCCCATCGACGCCAGGCATATCGCGACAGCCCCAGAAAAACACCGAACGCCCACCATGCAGCAATGGCCAGGGCGATATGACCTGGAAAGAGCAGCCACCAGTAGATGCACAGCGCGCAGAGCAACGCCAGTTCCGGCACGGTATAGAACAGAGCAGAGATTGCACGTCTCTTCTGGCGGCGCCAGACACCTCGCCCAATCTGCTCACCGCCAAATAGCACGACAACCACAGCAAAGAAGATCGCAATCATGCGAAACGCGTGATCTGCACCCCCAATACCCCAGAAGGAGGTCAGCGCAAGGCCCCATGGGGCCGCGAACACCATGAGGAAGCGTACAACGGCATACGCGTCGGCCTTCCTCGTGTGGCGTCGAGATCGTCTGACAAAGTCCGACTCCCACTCCGGCAACGCAATCATGGCATTAGTCTACCACATGACGGGGTATCCTGCAAATCGAAGTCGTGACACACGAATCCGGAAAGCCCGGTGAAGCCGAGGGCCCGTTCATCAGACAACCGACCATCCTCGTCGTTGTGGATTTCCCTTGCCCTCCAGGGCTAGGCCGAACACAATAATGTCGCAATGCGATGCCCTTGTGCGATTTCCAGACTGGGGCTGTGGAAGGTGTGACTCGATTGCGAAGGAGAGCATCATGAGACGAAAGACATCCCCCCTGCGAACCTCTGCGACTGCGGCGCTTCTGCTGGCCGTCACCTTGTCCCTGTTCTGCCAGAGCGTGTTTGCCGAGACCAAGGAAGAGCGGGACGCTCGAATGCAGTGGTGGCGGGAGGCACGGTTCGGGATGTTCGTCCACTGGGGTCTGTATTCGGGTCTGGCCGGAACGTGGAACGACAAGCCCGTGGGCACGCGAGGCGGGATGGAATGGCTCCAGCAGCGGGTTCGCGCCGATACGTGGGAATACGCCCGCCAGGCGGTGCCGAAGTTCCGTCCGGCCGAAGGCTTCGCCACCGAATGGGCCAGACTCGCCAAGGAGGCCGGCTGCCGTTACGTGGTCTTCACCAGCAAGCACCACGATGGATTCTGCCTGTTCGACTCGCAGTACACCACCTACGATGCCCGCGACCTCGTCGGACGGGACCTGTGCAAGGAGATCACTGACGCGATCCGCGCCGAGGGCATGAAGGTGGGCTACTACCACTCGGTCATCGACTGGCACCACCCGCAGTACGACTACGACAAGGCCAATCAGTTGCCGCACCCGCTTCGCGGCCGGCCTTCGCCGAACGGCCCGCGCAACCACGACATCTACGTGGATTATCTGCACCATCAGGCCCGCGAGTTGTTCAGCAACTACGGCACGCTCGACGTCATCTGGTGGGACTATTCCAAGGAGGGCAACGAGGGGCCCTTCTGGCGGTCGGATGAGTTGATGGCGATGGCCCGGCAGTTGCAGCCGGGGATCATCTCGAACAATCGCCTCTATCACATCCCGGATATCGAGCGTGACGACTCATCGGACCGGCTGCGAAAATGGAAGCCCGAGCACGGCGACTTCACCACGCCCGAACAGACCATCCCCTCGACCGGCATCCCCGGCGTCGATTGGGAGGTCTGCATGACGATGAACACCACGTGGGGCTACTCCGAGCACGACAACGCCTGGAAGTCCAACGAGACGCTGATCCGCAACCTGATCGACATCGTCTCCAAGGGCGGCAACTACCTGCTCAACATCGGACCCAAGGGCGATGGCTCGATCCCCCAGCAGAGCATCGATTCGATGCGTGTGATCGGCAAGTGGATGGCCGTCAACGGCGAGGCGATCTACGCGACGAGCGCCAGTCCGTTCGAGCAGCCCGCGTGGGGCCGTTACACGAAGAAGCCGGGCAAGCTCTACGCCCACGTCTTCATGTGGCCGGCCGACGGCAAACTGCTCGTCCCGCTCACGGGGCAGCGCGTTGCCAAGGCGTACCTGCTGGCCGATGCCGGCCGCACAGCGCTCAAGACGCAGACCACATCGGACGGCGTGACGATCCAACTGCCCGGCCGGGCGCCGGACGCCATCGCTTCCGT
>JAAYBA010000225.1 GCA_012719085.1 Planctomycetota bacterium | reverse complement strand
CAAACTGAAAACCACAATCAAGTGTCACTGGAAATACTTGTAGCGTTGTAGTACTAGAAAACCCTTATGATTTCAGGTTGATACACTGAAATGGGACTGTGCGATGGCTTCGGTTGCACGCCAGTCGAATCAACTATCAGGGTCGTGATGCCGTACAGGCGGCCTACGTCGATGTCACCGAGCAGAAGCAGGCCGAAGAGCGGGAGGCGCATGTCAAACGCGTGCTGTTGGCCATTCGCAATGTCAATCAGCTCATCGTTGCGGATACCGACCGCCAGAGGCTCATCGAGCGGGCCTGTGGAAACCTGACAGAAACGCTGGGCTACTTCAACGCTTGGATTGCACTGCTCGATGAAGGCGGTAGGGTTGTGACGATGACGGGCGCGTCCGGCTTCGACGGCCACTTCGAGCCGATGTGCGAACGGCTGGAACGGGGTGACTTCCCGGCCTGCATGAACGAGGCGCTTCAGAACGATGCGATCGTTGTTGTGGGCCAGCCGCAAGAGGATTGCCCGGACTGCCCGCTTGCGCCGGCCTATGGCGACTGTGCCGGGCTGGCTCGCCGTCTGGCTTTCGCCGGCAAGGTCTATGGCGTGCTGGTTGTGTCGGTCCCCGGTCCCTTTGCTCATGATGTCGAAGAGCGAGACCTTTTCAAAGAACTGACCGATGACTTGGGTTTCGCCCTGCACAGAATCGAAGCGGCCGAGGCGCTGTGCAACAGCATGGCCCGGTACCGGCGATTTGTCGAGACAGCCCTTGAGGGGATCTGGGCTATAAATCCCCAGCACGAGACGACCTTCGTCAACGAACGTATGGCGTCGATGCTCGGCTACACGCCGTCGCAGATGCTTGGACGCAAGGTCGAAGACTTCATGTTCGAAGAGGACCTCCCCGCCCACCGCGGGCGGATGCAGAGCCGTCACAAAGGCAAGGGCGGCCAATACGAGCACCGGTTCCGCCGCGCCGACGGTCGCGAAGTATGGACCCTGGTCTCGGCCACGGCCATCGTGTCAGAGCAAGAGCAATTCGGCGGCTCCTTTGCCATGTTCACGGACGTCACCGAACGCAAACGGGCCATCCACGCTCTGGAACAGAGCGAAACGCGGTATCGCACACTCTTTGAAAACTCACCCATTGGGATCGGTCTGGCCGAGCTTGGGGGCCGTGTCCTGACGGCCAATCCAGCGATGGAGGAGCTGTTTGGATACTCGGCCCAAGAGCTGGAGCATTTTGATATTGCCGACCTCTATGAGGACCTGAACGACCGGATCGCCCTGCTCGATCAAGTGCAGCGGGAGGGGTACGTCAGCAACTATCCGGTGCGGCTGAAACGCAAAGACGGTTGTCTGGTCGACGTCCTGCTCAGCATATCGCTGATCCAATCCGAAGACGAGAGACTGTTGCAGACGATGTGTGTTGACGTCACGGAACAGAGGCATGCGGAGCAAGCCCTCCGGGAAAGTGAGCAGAAATTCCGTGCGATTGCTGACTACACATATGACCTGGAAATCTGGGTTGGCACCGATGGTCGCTTGGTCTGGATGAATCCGGCCAGCGAGCGATTCTGTGGCTACAGCGATGAAGAATGTGCGGCCATGCCGGGTCTTCCATTGTCATTGATCCACGAGGGGGACCGCGCACGTGTCCTGTCGCTGTACGAGGACGCCTGTCAGGGCGGTTCAGGAAGCGACGTCTGGTTCCGGATGATCCATTGAAACGCTTCAGTCATCTGGGTCTCCGCTTCCTGGCAGTCGATTCGTGCCGGCGATGGAAGTTCTCTCGGATGGCGTTGCAGCCTCCGTGACATCAGCGATCGAGTCCGAGCGGAGGAGGAACTGCGACGGAGCGAAGAGAAGTACCGTTCACTCTTCGAGAACATGGGCTGCGGCTGTTGCGTGGACGAAGTGATCTACGAAGACGGTAAGGCCGTCGATTATCGCATCCTCGACGCCAATCCGGCCTACGAGCGGATCGTGGGAATCAGCCGGGACCGAGCAGTCGGCGCCCTCGGCTCGGAGGTCTACGGCGACGGCCTCCCGTCCTTTTTCAATCTCCTGACGAAGGTGGCCGAAACGGGCGAACCCGCCTCGTTCGAGCGCTACTTTGCACCGATCGAGAAGCACCTGCAATTTACCGTCAACCGCCCGGGCGACGGCCGGTTCTCGACGGTCTTCACCGATATCACCGACCGCGTGCATGCTCAGGAGGAGTTGGCCGAGGCCTCCAGACGCCTGCGCGAGGCGGTCCGGGCGGGCAACGTCGGGCTCTGGGACTGGAACCTGGCCACCAATCGCGTGCAGTACTCGCCCGAATGGAAACGGCAGATCGGCTACGACGAGCATGAGATCACAGACAGCTTCGAGGAGTGGCAAAGCCGCGTCCATCCCGAGGATCTGGCGCCCACGCTGGCACGGGTCCACCGGGCGATTGCGGAAGGCAGTGCCGAGTATTTCACCGAATTTCGCTTTCGCCACAAGGACGGTTCCTATCGCTATATTCTGTCCCAGTCCTCGGTCTTCTGTGGCGAAGCGGGCCGGCCGAGTCGCGTGCTGGGTTCGCACATCGACATCACCGAGCACAAGCGAGCAGAAGAGGCGCTGAATCGCCAGCGTGCCGAGCTCCAGGCGATCTACGACCACGCGCCGGTGATGATGAGCGTGCTGGACCCCGATCGCCGGGTGCTCTATGCGAATCGGGCGTTCACCGAGTTCACCGGCGTCAGTGAAGACGAGTTGACCACAGGTCGCGCCTGTGGTGTGTTCGGTTGCATCAACGCTCAAGCCGATCCGCGCGGTTGTGGTTTCGGGCCGGTGTGCGAGCGGTGTGAGTTGCGGCGGGCCTTGGACGACACGCTCAGGACGGGGCTCGGTCATCGAAACGTCGAAGACCGTGCCACACTGGAACGGCAAGGCAATCGGTGGGACGTCGTCCTGCTTGGCGCGACGGCTGCGATCCAAACGGATGGGCAAAGCAACGTCCTGCTGTGCCTGGAGGACCGCACCGAGCAGGAACAGGCCGAGCAGCGGGCCCGGCAGCGGGAACTGGAGCTGCTGCACGTCGCCCGCCTGAGCACGCTGGGCGAGATGGCCTCCGGCTTGGCGCACGAGCTGAGCCAGCCGTTATCGGCCATCGTCAACTACAGCACCGCCTGCGCGCAACTGGGAGCGGTGGATCGGCCGGATCTGCAACGGATCATGAAGAACATCCACAAGATCACCGAACAGGCCGAACGCGCCCGAGACATCATGGTGCGCATCCGGGAACTGGCGCAGCGCCGCCGACCCCGTCTGACCTCGGTTGATGTGAACCGGGTCGTCGCCAACGTGCTCGATCTGCTTTCATGGCAGATTCGGCAGAAGGGAATCGATCTGAATCCCGACCTCGACGACCGGTTGCCGGCGGCGCGAGCCGATGCCATCCAGGTCGAGCAAGTGCTTGTCAATCTCACCCGAAACGCCATCGAGGCGATGGAGCAGACGCCTCCGCGCAGGCGTCTGACGATTCGCACCAGCCCCGGCGACGCGGGGGCCGTTCGCATCGAGGTCTCCGACACCGGTGTCGGGATCCCCCGGGACGAGCCCGACCGCATCTTCGATGCGTTTTTCACCACCAAGGCCGACGGGTTGGGTATCGGCCTGTCGATCAGCCGCACCATTGTCGAGATGCACGAAGGGATCCTCCAGGCCGATCGAAATGCCGAGGGGGGCAGCACCTTCGTCGTGGTGCTGCCGCAAGTTCCGCGGCAGGATGCTACGGAGGGACGAGACGAAGATTGGTAGAGAGACGCAAGCCATGGCATGCCATGACTGTCTCGCTCGGCAAATGGCTCACTCAAGAAGATGGCGGGGTCTATCCGATAGACCTCCAGAAGGATGGATCTTGGAGTAAGCTGTGGTACTCTGGAGGTAATAATGGCAGATGCACATACGAAGGTATTTGTGGTTGATGATGACGTTGCTGCTCGCGAGGCGATGCAGGAGTTGATGCAGAGCGTTGGGCTCAACGTATAGACTTTTGCGTCGACGAACGAGTTCCTGGAGGTTTACGATTCCCAATGGCGCGGCTGCGTGCTGCTGGACGTCCGCATGCCGGGGATGAGCGGGTTGCAGCTTCAGCAGGAAATGTGCCGCCGGGGATCTCATCTGCCGCTGATCTTCGTCAGCGCTCACGGCGACATCCCGATGGCCGTCGAGACGCTGAAGAAGGGCGCGGCGGACTTCGTGGAAAAGCCGTTCGGCGGCCAGACCCTGCTCGACAAGGTTCACGAGGCCCTGCGTCAGGACGAACTCCGCTTTCGGCGGCAGACGCAAATGGAGGAGATTCAGTCCCGATTGGCGCTTCTGACGCCCAAGGAGAAAGACGTCTTGCAGTATCTGATGGAGGGCAAACGCTCCAAGCAGATTGCCCTGGCGCTTGGCCTCAGCCGTAAGACGGTGGATTGGCATCTGTCTGTTATGCGGGAAAAGATGGGGGCCGATTCCACAGGCGACCTGATACTGCTTCTCCACAAGGCCGGCTGTCTCGGTGTGGATGGATCGCCGCATCTCGCCGCCAGCTTCGCATAGACACCTCATTTTCCGCTCTGTGACTGTTTGTCATGGCGTCGTGAGATGCTGTTGCCGGGATGCTCTTGCGAGCACACCACGAACGGAGACGCCACCCCAGTCCTTTTTCCTGTCGCACCAGTAACATCTTGAGGTAGTCCAGGAAATTCCTGGCGCGACATGGCCATATCTTGGACGCGCCTGGTCACTCTCCCGGCGCATCCGGCAGAGCTTTGATTATCCTCAGTTCGCAAGAGTCCGACGCTGTTCTCTGGACGGTGCGGACGGGATGATCCCGAGTCGTCGGCGCCCGGCCGAACGTGTGTGTGCCGGTTTGTGCGAAGACCGTTGCGTTCCCGTCCCGGAACGATGCGATGCGAAGAGTTCGAAAAACCAAGCGAAGACCGAAGGCCAGCTCGGCGTGGACGGCCCATGACGTGGCGATTCTCACCGAGCTGTATCGGATGCTCAGCAACTGCGATCTGGCGATCCGGCTGGGCCGGTCCGAGTGGGCTGTGGTGGGCAAGGCACGCGGGCTCGGACTGACGAAGGATTGCGGGCGGAACTGTCGCCGATGGGCAGGCAGAGGCCGGCCATGGTCGAGTCAGGAAATGAATCTGCTTCGGGCGCTGTACCCCACCACGCCCAACGAGGACATCGCCGAACGAATCGGCAGACGCCGTAACGCGGTGCATATGAAGGCACGGCAGATGGAGCTTCGCAAGATGGAATTCTGGAGCGAGCAGGAGGACCAACGTCTGTGCGAAGCGTACCGGGCGTACAGCTATGACGAGTTGGCCCAGCGGCTGGGACGGACCCTTCCGGCGGTCAAGGCCAGAGCGATCACCCTGAAGCTCGACTCCAAAGTCCCCAACTGGACCGAAGAGGAGATTCGATTCCTGCGGGAGTCGTATGGGACGAGGGACGTGGGGATGATCGCCGGCGAATTGGGCCGCACGCGCGCCGCCGTGGCCAAAAAGGCGCGCGAAATGGGGCTGGTGTGCTTTCGCCATTGGTCAGGTCGGGACGTACGGAGACTCCGAGAGTTATATCCTTGCTGCACCATCGGCGAACTGGCCGAGGAGTTCGGCCGCTCTTGTGACTCCATTCGAGGCAAAGCGGCCCAGTTGAGACTGTCCAGACGAAGTTCGTCTTCGCAACCCACAGAGACTGTTCCCCCAAAGGACGCGGCACGCTCGGCAGGGGCGTGCTACGACCGGCCCTTGGCGTCGTGCTGTATCTAACGGGTCACATTTGGACCATTGTTAAGGAGTTACATGATGGCGGAAGCTGCGGTCAAACAACAGAACCGAGATGTGGTGAGCAAGGAGGGGAAATACCTGACCTTCTCTCTGGGCGCCGAGGAATACGGCTTGGAGATACTGAAGGTCCGCGAGATCATCGGGTACATTGAGGTCACCGCCGTACCCCAGACGCCGCACCACGTCAAGGGCGTCATTAACCTGCGCGGCCAGGTCATTCCGGTCATCGATCTCCGCGCCAAGTTCGGTATGGAGACCGCCGAGGTCACCGAGCAAAGCTGTATCATTGTCGTCGAAATCGCCCAGGAGGGGCGAAAGTGCAGCATGGGGATCGTCGTCGACCGCGTCCAGGAGGTCCTCGATATCGCCGGCGGCAGCATCGAGGATGCCCCTCGGTTCGGGGCGTCGGTGAACACCGACTTCATCCTCGGCATGGGCAAGGTCGGCGACGCCGTCAAGATCCTGCTCGACATCGACAAGGTCCTCGCCGGTGACCATTTCGACGGCTTGGTATAGACATGAGGCGAGCCTGGCAGAAGAGTTACGACCGACCTCCGCCCGAAGGACGAACAGGACAATCGTGGAAATGCAGATCACACAGAAATCGTGTTGGCAGAATGAAAGAACAACAGAGATGAATTCGAAATGGACCATTGGAAAGAAGCTGATTGTGTCGTTCCTGAGCGTGGCGGTGGTGACCGCTGTGCTCGGCGTCGTCGGCTACTACGGCGTCAATCAAGGTGGCAAGGCCATCAATGACCTTGGTGGCGTGCGACTGCCCAGCGTCGAGAGCACGCTGGCGATCCGGGCGGAGGCGGAGAACATTCGGGGGACGCTTCGTACACTGGCGATTTCCGGCTTGCCCAAAGAGACACGTCAGCGTCAGTATGACAACCTTACCCGGGCTCGAGAGACCTACGAGAAGGCATGGGCGGTCTACGAGCCTTTGCCTCAAACCCCAACGGAGGCCGAGGTATGGAAGAAGCTGGTCCCTGCATGGAACGCCTGGCGAGCGGAGAACACCAAGGCTCTGGAATTGGCCAGGCAGTTCGACACGATCGGCATCCAGAAACCCTACACGCTCAAAGAGAATCTGGAGACCTTTCGCGGCGACCACTACCGCTTGCAGATGCAGGTGCTCGGCATGATCCAGAGCAAGGAGGTCTTCGAAGGAGGCGAGAGCCATACCGACTGCAACTTCGGCAAATGGATGGCCTCGTTCCAGACCGATAATGCGAGCATCCGCCAGGCGATGCAGGCCTGCGCCGAGCCGCACCGGCAATTCCACGAGGCGCTTCGCCAGGTTAAGCAACTCGTGCAGGAAGGCAAAATGGAGGTGGCCCAGAGGCTGTATGAGACACAAATGGCACCGGCGGCCGAGAAGACCTTCACGGCGTTGCGCGACATGCGCGGCGTCGCCGATCAGGCCCTGGCGGTTCTTCTGGCGGCCGAGCAACAGGTGCTGGGACCCGTGACCGATACGCAGCGAGCGGCGATGGATCTGCTCAACCAGATCGTGACGATCAACTCAGAGATCGGCACCGAAATGGCGCACCAGTCACAAACTCAGGCCGCCTTCCTGAAGGTCCTGGCGGTGGTCGCCCTGGCCATCGGTGTGGTTCTGGCCCTGGGTCTGGGGATCGTCATCAGCCGGTCCATCAACAAGGTCCTGACGAGAATCGTCGAAGCGCTGTCTGAGGGTTCCGAGCAGGTCGCGGCGGCATCGGGGCAGGTCTCCGCTGCCTCGCAGTCGCTGGCCGAAGGGGCGACCGAGCAGGCAGCGGGTCTGGAAGAGACCTCATCGAGCCTCGAGGAGATGTCCTCGATGACCAAGCAGAACGCTGACAACGCTCAGCAGGCCAACACGCTGGCCGGCGAGGCCCGCAAGGCCGCCGACACCGGCGCCGAGTCGGTGGGCCGAATGAGCCGGGCCATCAACGACATCCAGAAGAGTTCCGACGAAACGGCCAAGATTGTCAAGGTCATCGACGAGATCGCCTTCCAGACGAACTTGCTGGCCCTGAATGCTGCCGTCGAGGCGGCTCGGGCCGGCGAGGCGGGCAAGGACTTTGCTGTGGTGGCTGAAGAGGTTCGTAATCTGGCGATGCGTTCGGCTGAAGCCGCCAAGAATACGGCCAGCATGATCGAGGAATCCGTTAAGAATGCCAGGAACGGCGTCGATATCGCGTCCGAGGTGGGCAAGGTCCTCGACGAGATCGTCCAGAGCATCGGCAAGACCACGAACCTGGTGGGTGAGATCGCGGCCGCTTCGCAGGAGCAGGCACAGGGCATCGACCAGGTCAATACCGCTGTCTCGCAGATGGACAAGGTGACCCAGCAGAACGCGGCCAACGCCGAGGAGAGCGCCAGTGCTTCGGAGGAACTCAGCAGCCAAGCTGAATCGATGAACGAGATCGTGGGGGAACTAACCGCCCTGGTCGGCGGCAATCGCTCAGCAGGCCACAGGGCGCAGGCGCAAAGGGCTCCAGTCGGTCGCATGAAAGCGACGTCGCACCATGACATGGCGCCGGCCAGAGGTCGAGGCTATGGAAAGTCCGACGAGGCGTTCCACCATATCGCATCGAAGTCCAAGACCTCGACCGGGTCGAAACACACCATCCCGCTCGACGACGAGGATCTGGACCACTTCAACAACTGAGTCGTTTGCAGCTTCGTCTTTGCTTCCAGGTGGGCCCGGTCGGCCCACCTGGGAGTGCGGCGGAACTGTCTCATTCGACTTGACAACTACCGTTCACAACTTCTCGAGGCAGTTCGAGCAGATACTCGCTGGGGCCAAGGTGCCGGCCGGGACGTTCCATGATCTACGGAAGACGGCTATCACCAACTGGTTTCGCCAAGGGCTGAGTGAATATGACGTGATGGCACTGGCTGGCCATGCCAACTTCCAGACGACACACCGGCTTTATCTGGCTGTCGCGGACGATCTAATTGCTCGGGCATGGCATACGATTTGACACGAAGTCAGGCCGGAGTTGATGGAGAAATGCCGCCTCAGACGCCCACATCCAGTCCAGTGGCGTGTCCGAAACTGGTGCAAAATGGTGCAGAGGCGATTGTGGACCACAAAACGAAGAAGGCTGCCAAACACAGGTGCTTGACAGCCTTCAACTTACGGAACGAGGCCGAAGGGACTCGAACCCTCAACCTTCGGATCGACAGTCCGATGCTCTAACCAATTGAGCTACGGCCCCAACCGATAGAATGGGGAATATAGCGATTCGTCTGCCACGGTGTCAAATCCTTTTTTTCGCAATTCGATGCAAATTACGTGGGACCGGGGCGGTCTTGTTGCGAGGGGTCCGAATTCCATCGCAGCAGGGCCTCTGCGCCGGCGGCCGCCTCAATTCAGGCAGGCCGGGATAGTCCTTTGCACGGGTCGCCTTGCGTCATGGGCACTGCCGCGGAATCATGGAACGGGAAGCAGGACGTCGTCGATCCAGGCTGTGTCCTGCCCGCTTGCGGAGGCATCATCCTTGCTGTACTCCCAAGAGAGCGTCCGAACGCCCGCTTCGATCGGGAACGAGACTCGCTCCCAGCCCAACTGACCCGACCACTCGGCCTTGATGTGACGGTCGATGCTGAAACGCAGCACGTCACCGTTGTTCTCGCTGGAGACCTTTCGCCAGAAGCTGACTTGCCCGGCCCGGCATGGTATCGAGATGATCAGGGCGGTCCGGCCTCCATCGTCGATGGGCCCGGCCTGCGCGCAGTGGAGGCCGGAGCGGCTCTGCGATGAGACCACCTTCCAGAACGGAAATCCCGACAGCAACCAGCGGAGTGCCTCGAAGTCTCCGCTTTCGAATCCATCGCGT
>JAAYBA010000224.1 GCA_012719085.1 Planctomycetota bacterium | reverse complement strand
TTCGGGCACGAGTTCATCGGCACCGAACACATTCTCTGGGGTCTGGCCAAAGAGGTCCAAGGTGTGGCCGCGGCTGTGCTCAAACACTTCAACGTCGATCTCAAGCCCCTTCGCAAAGAGGTCGAAATACTCCTCGAAGGTCGCCCTCACGTCGAGGCCACCGAGAAGCTCGCCCAGACCGAGCACACCAAGAACGTCATCCGCTACGCCGTGGAGGAGGCGCGCTCGCTGCACCACAACTACGTCGGCACCGAGCACCTGCTGCTGGGTCTGATGCGCGACGGCAAGGCCCTTTCGGCCAAGGTCCTGACGAACCTCGGGCTGCGCATCGACGCGGTGCGCGAGCAGGTGGAGAGGCTCTCGCCGGCAATCCACAACGGCGCGGTCGGTCCGATCGAATAGCGCTGAACGGTTCGTGTTCTAACGGACGCGCCATTCGAGGATGCCGCCGGAGAAACCGTCCTGAAGCCGGACTTCGATACGCAACGCCGAGGCGGTGACTTCGTCAAACGTTACGTTGTTGAAGCGGTCCTTCTGTCCGCCGTAGGCGGATGCGCCAGCGACGTTCTTCCAGTCGTCACCGTCACGATAGAGCAGCGTCCACGACTGTGGGATGCGGCAGCCGCCGCCGACGGGACTGTCGTCGAACCAGTAGACGTCCACTGAGTGGATGGCACGCGGCTCCTTGAACTCGTATTGGACCCACTCGGTCGTGCCCCGGCGGGGCCACCACGTGAAGCGGGGGATATCGTGGTCGTTGGAATGGGCCGGCAGCTTCTCGTCGCTCAGTGCCGTGACCGTGTCGGCGTCGTTGCAGTGTGACGCCTTGGCCGGGATCTTGCCCACGCCCTCCGTCGACGGCAGAGTCCAGTCCGTGGCATCGGGACTGTCGCCGATCCAGGGGAACGCGCTGATGCGCAGTCGCGCGCAACCCATCGGAATCAGCGTCACCGTCTCGATCCGCTCGTCCGACGCCACAGGGCTCTGCTGGACCTCGTCGATCAGCCCGCGATGGTCCGCCCGCCAGTTCGGGATCTTCCGGGCCTTGGCCGTCATCTCGATCGGGGCGGCGCTGGTCTCGAACGGCTGATTGTCCGTCGGCCAGCGTTTTTCCTTGATGTGGAACTGCGCGGTGAGGGGCTTGGCCGGATCGATGAGGAGGCCGTAGTTCCAGGCGGTCGTCGGGAAGACGTCGAAGGCAGGCCACTTGTCCGTGCCGCCGTAGCGAACGTACTTCTCACCGATCTTGAGCGAGTAAGTCAGTGGGCCGCGATCGACGCAGACGCAATCGCCATTTCTCGGCCAGTAGCGAAGGCCGATGGTCATGGGCAGCGTCAGATCGATCTTGTCCCCTTGCTTCCAGAGGCGGTCGATCGCGATGTACGCTTGCGGTCGGGCGTGGACCTCGACCCGTTGGCCGTTGATCTTCACGGCCGCGTCTTTGCACCAGCCGGGCACGCGCAGATACAGCGGGAACTGAGCGGGCTTCTTCGCGTCGATCGTCAGGCGAATGGTGTCCTCGAAGGGATACCGCGTCTGCGAGCGGATTGTCACCTCGTCGCCGGCTCCGACTTTGCCGGTGACTTCCGAGGAGGCATACAGCACGGCGGCCAGGCCGTTGTCGGGCGTCGCCATCCACAGGTGCTGGGCATAGTACGGCCAGCCGTGCGCAACGTTGTGCTGGCAGCAGCGGTAGCTGTGCGGATTGTACGAGAGCATCTCGCCGCCATTCTGGATGCCTGGGGCCTTGTTTGTGTGGTCGAGCTGGCAGGCGTTCGGGCTGGTCAGGTAGTGCAGGCCCTTCAGGTCGGCCGTCATCGAGGGGGGGAAGGTGTTGAACGCGACGTCTTCGCAGCGGTCGGCCCACTTCAGGTCGCCGGTAATCTTCAGCAGCATCTCGCACGAGAGCATGAACTCGACCGAGGCGCAGGTCTCGATTGCCTGTCGCGGCCCGTGGTAGCCCTTGCGACAGTTCTCATCGCCGCCGAACATCCCGCCGGGCACCTCGCCGTAGACGCCCCAGACCATCGCGTAGTTGCGCTCGGCCGCCAGGAGATGGTGCCGGTCGTGCGACTGCTGATAAAACGTGGCCGGGGCGCGGAAACACTCGGCGATGTTGACGTTGTGCCAACTGGCGACCGTCTCGTCCCAGCGCGCCATGTTGCGATGGATCTTCTCGCCCAGCTCCAGAAGGAACGCCTCGCCCGTGCGGTTGTACAGCCAGTGGATGCTGGCGAGGTTGTCGCCAGCCCGTTGTTGTTGCCAGAAGGGCGGCAGGAACCGCTCGTCCGGGACCGCGAGCTCCCATTTGAAGTACTCTGTCATCAGGTCGATGACGCGGGCGTCCTGCGTGTACTCAAAGTAGCTCTGAAGGGCGTTGAGCATGACCATGTTGGGCCACAGGTCGGGCATTTCGCCTTCTCCGCGTCCGCCGGTCTTGTTGGCAAGCGGGCCGAACCAGCCATCGGGCTGCCGGCTGGCGATGGTCGCTTCGATCCAGACCTTCGCTTCGTCGATGATCCGCTCGTCGCCGAGGACGTAGCCCATGTCGCCAAAGCCCTTGAGCCAGTAGGGCAGCTCTTCCCACGGGCTATGGCCTTCGCCCGTCGGCGCCAGCCAGGCGTTGCCGTCCTTGCGAAGGAACTGGCTGATCTCGCCCAGATGGCCCACGAAGCCGTCGGCCTGGAGTTCGAGCTGTCGGCGGACCCAGCCTTCCGGCTTGATCGCGCCGATCGGCAGCTTGACCAGCGGCTCCGGCGTCAGAGGCGGCCGGTTGCTGACGTAGAAGTCGTTGGTCCGCACCGTCGGCGGTGTCGAAACGACTCGCACCGTCGTCGCCCCGTACAGGCTGGAGATAAGAACCAGGGTGAGGACTGCTGCGATAGCGATTCGCGACGTGTTCATTGAGGCCTCCTGTGTCAACGATCCTTAGGGCACGCTGGGCGCCACCAAGCTGGATAGCGGCCCAAGCCTGCCTTTTCTTACACCGCCGGAGCATACCAGATTCCCCGCTCGACACAACCGCCCCTGCATCGTGAAAGAACGGAAAAAATCCGAGAAAGAAATGCGAAAAAAGGTTGACAAATACATGATAGTCGTAAATATATTATTGCTTAGGATTGTATAGAGTCGCACTTCTGGCATATGGTTTTGGGAGAGTCGATCATGAAAACCAGCTTCATTGCCGAGAATCGAAGATTCTTGAGGCTTTGTGCAGGTGCGGCGCGTTTCTATGGCCTTCTGCTGTTGTTTGTGGCGGGGATGGTGGCGGTTGGCCTGGCCGTCGGCGGTGTATCGGGGATTGGTGTGCCGGCCGCGGCGAGAGCGTCGTTTTGGTTCACGGGCCTGTCGCGGCTACTGACGCTCATCCTGGGTGGTTTGCTGGCGTTGGCTTTAGCCGAGTTCATCCGGTACTTGATGGAAGGCGAAGGTGAGCCAAAGTGGATTCTCAAACATGCGGACAAGGTCCTCTTCGTCTACGCGGTTCTCATCGTTATCGCGTCTGTCTCTCTGGTGGGGAGGTTCATGCCGGGCGGGTGGCGGAGTGATTTCTCCCATCTCATCCCGCTGGTGCTTGCGGTGATCCACACGGTGGGACAGCCTCTGATTCTTGTCGGCGCCGGCATCGCGATACGCAAGATCCTCCCGATCATCCAGGAATCCAAGACGCTCGTATAGGGACGCTCTCATGATTCGCATCAAACTGGGCCATCTGCTGCTCGACCGTGACATGAAGCTCAAGGACTTGGCCGACCGGACGGGGCTGGCCGTGAACAATCTGAGCATCCTCAAGACGAACAAGGCCAGGGCGATCCGTTTCTCCACACTTGAGACGCTGTGCAACGTTCTGCGATGTACCCCGGGCGAACTGATCGAACTCGTCCCTGATGCTGAGCCTGATCCCGATCCCGACACGTAGGAACCACGTTGCCTACGCGCCCGGTCGTTCATTGGTGCTTATGGGTTCGTAGGTGTGTTCAGGGGGCGTTCCACAGGAAGGAATGATCCCCACACGCAATGTGGTGTCGGTGAGATGGTATCGCTCTTGCCCTTTGGGGTTGGCTCGCTCATAATGAGGGTGAGTGCAGCCCCATCCAGAGGTGGATCGGGATCGGGGCCGACCGTTGGGAAGGGCGAGGCGTGCCTTGCCGCTGCTTCTTTGTGCTCTTACGAGCGCGCTACGAGTGGGGCGAATCATCATTTGCCCCTACGGGAGAACGAATATGAGTAGAGATTGGATGATTTGCGTCATCGTGTGCAGCGCGGCGGTGGGGCTGGCCGGCTGTGCGGCCGACAAGGAGGTGGCAGAGACAATGGAACGGGACACTATGATCGTCGATCGCCTTGTGAATGCAGAGAACTACTGTGACATGCACCCAATGTTCGAGCGGGCCTTTGCGTTCCTGCGCCGCAGTGACCTGGTCGAACTGCCCGAGGGCCGTCACGAGATCGACGGGGACCGTCTGTTCTGCCTGATCAGCAACGGGCCGGGCCGCAGCCGGGCCGAAGCGCCGCTGGAGGCCCACCGCAAATACATCGATATCCAATACGTCATCGGCGGCGCCGACGAGATGGGATGGAAACCCACATCGGCGTGCAAGACCTCCTCCGTGCCGTACGACGCCGAAAAGGACATCGAGTTCTTTAGGGACGCGCCCGACCGCTGGACAGTGATCCCAGCCGGCTCATTCGCCGTCTTCTTCCCTCGCGATGCCCATGCGCCGCTGGTCGGCACAGGAACCATCCACAAGGCCGTGCTCAAAATCGCCGTCGAGTAGGGGCCAGGCATGCCTGGCCCATGTCGGCATACTCCTGCGAGGACGCTACGGGCGAATCATGATTCGCCTCTACGTCTGCCATGCTGCAACGCGACGAGCTTTCTCAGTCGGCGCGAGGCGGTGTCGAAGGCGTCCCGGATGACCACGTCGAGCCCGTCGTGGGTCTTACCCTTCCCCGGCTCGTTTTTCACCACCACCTCGTGTCCCGGCGGGACGGTCATATCAATCCGTACGCGGTAGGGATTGCCGTCCTCCGGGCGTTTCTGGGGCCTTTCGACGGCCACGCGACAGCTCGACAGATGGTCGCAGACCC
>JAAYBA010000223.1 GCA_012719085.1 Planctomycetota bacterium | reverse complement strand
GTGAAGATCTGGGACGGGGGCGAGGGTACGGTGGCCGAGCCATTCAAGATCAACGGCCATGCCTATGCGATTACCTCGGGCCGCGCCAATCACGATGTGGTTCACACGGACATCGAGGTCAATCCGGCGCATTTGAAGCCGGGAGGGAATACGCTGACCCTGTTCAGCGACACCGACCACCATGGAATCGAGGTGTTGTTGCCCGGTCCATGTCTGGTGGTTCGCTATTCCCGGTCGGAACGTTGACGAGAAGTTGCACGACACAGGCAGACTTTTTTGAAGGGAGATTGCGATGATCAGGCTACGAAAGACCTTATGGATTTGCCTGTCGCTGCTGGTTGCGGCGGGGTTCGTTCCCACGGAGACCGCGGCGGGCTCGGCGGTCGAAGAGCTGACTCGCGTGCTTCCCGACGAGACCGTGTACTTCATCGCCACCAGCGGCGGGGACGCGCTGAAGGACGAATGCGCCAAGAGCATCCCAGGCCGGATAGGCAACGATCCGCAGGTCACGCGTTTTGTCGCACAGATCAAGACCGAGTTGATGGCCATGGTCACGCGAGGCGAGGACCATCCGGAAGTGCCCCAGATGGTCAACATGGCGCTGGAATATGGCCAGTTGATTCTGAAGCGGCCCATCGTCATCGGCGTCGCGCAAGCCGAGACGGCCGAAGGGCCGCCGGCGTGCCTCTTCGCCATCCTCGACGCGGGGGACCGCAAGGCGGAACTCGCAGCGGTGGTGACGCGGATCGAGGGTATGATCGGCGAGGATGAGATCGGAGAGGTCGAGGTCGGCGCTTTGACGATGCGCGGGCCCAAGGACAGCGACGAGGTCCCTCTCTACTGGGGCTGGGTGGGCAAGTACCTCATCGTCAGCATCAACGATGCGCAAGGGGTGGCGGCGAAGTATCTGGCGAATCCCCGTTCGGCGGCTACCGACCATCTCAAGAAGGTCCCCGGGCACGGCGATGCCCTGGTGGCGTACTACGACGTCCAGAGGATCTGGCAGATCGTCCAGAGCTTCGCCTTGCGAGAAGGCGGCCAGGACGACCTGATCCCCGTCAAGGTGGCCCTCGACGAGCTGGGCGTCAGCAGACTGGGCGCGGTCGTGGCGCGGGTCGGCTTCTTGGGCGGCGATCTGGTCTCCGATTCATTCGCCGAGATGCCCGAGCCAAGGACCGGTCTGTTTGCGGCGTCCAAGCCGGTCGATACCTCGCTGTTGGGCCTGGTGGACGCAATGGCGGTGAACGCCACGATCATGAACCTCGATCTCGGGCATGTGTATGACACGGCCATGAAGACGCTCAAGGCGGTCTCGCCTGACGAGGGGTATCCGGAGGTCCAGGAGGGACTGGCGGAACTGGAGTCCGAGGTGGGCTTCCGCCTTCGCAACGGCCTGCTCAAGAGCCTGGCCGGTCCGGTTGTGTTCTATTCGCTGCCGGCCGGAAGGATGCCCGAGGCGCCGATGGGCGGCGTGGTCGCGATGCTCAAGCTCAGCGACCCAGCACTCTTTGAGAAGACGATGACGACACTGGGGGTCTTCATCGGCGAGAAGGCCGAGGGCATGCTCCAGGTCGGCTCGCAGACCGATGACGACGGTCGTACGATTCATGTCTGGGCCAGTCCGGCGTTGGCCTTCGCGCAGGTGATGCCGACCTGGTCGGTCGTCGGCGATCACGTCGTGATTGGCTCCAGCACGGCGCTCTGCACGATGGGCATCCAGCGGGTTGCGTCGAAGGGCGATGGTAAGCCCTCGCTGGCCGAGAGCGACAGCTACAAGAAGGCGACTGCCGGCCTGCCCAAGGACCTGCTGAGCCTGAGCTACGTCGATTCGCAGGCGCAATTCACCCAGATGATGATGCAACTTCAGCAGGTCTGGCCCCTGGCGACGATGGGGGCAATGAAAGCGGGCATCAAGCTGCCGGTGATGCTGCCGAACCTCGGCACGATCGTCAAGGACATGCAGCCGGCGTGCGAATACAGCTACGCCCGCCCGGATGGGTTCTACTCCCACTATCGTGGCACAGGGCTGGAGGTCAGCCTCCGGGGTGCAGCCGGCGGGGCAGTGGGAGCTGCAGTCCTCATGCCGGCCTTGGCTCGGTCCCGCCAGACGGCCAGGCGAGTCAGTTCCATGAACGATCTGAAGCAGGTCGGACTAGCGCTGTCCATGTATGCGGCCGACCATGAGGGGAATCTGCCAGGCGATCTGAAGGAGCTCCAACCCTATCACGTTAGTCCTGCTGATCTCGAATCACCGCGAAAACCAGAGGATTTCAACGGTCCGAGCTACATGTACGTGCCGGATCAATCGGTGAATACAGAGCAGGCTGGCAGGTACGTCGTCGTTTATGAGAATCCAGAATTCTGTTCCGCCAGGATTGCTGTTCTCTTTTTGGACTATCATATCGAGGCGATGAGTCCACAAGCGCTTCGCGATGCCTTGAAGGTGACATACGAACGGCTGGGCCGGGAGATGCCGGAGGTGCGGTTCAAGGATGAATGACGGAGCAGAAAGGCAGGATCAGAAATCGGCGTTGAGGATTTCGACCGTCCGGCGGCACAGCTCGCGGCCGTAGTCGGTCCAGGCGCCGTCGCCCCAGTAGCGGAAGCAGCTCGTCTGCGTCGTCAGCAGGTGGTAAAGGGCGTTGCGGTATCGCGTCTCGGTCGTCGGGATGCCGGCAGCGAGCGCCTTTTCGGCGAACAGAGCGCTGGCATTCTGCATGGGCCCGAGCACGTGCTCGTAGCCGCGAACCCATGAGATGTTGCCGGTCCAGCTTCCGCCTTCCATGTGGAAGCGGTCATCCTCCTTGCGGAGATCGGCGATGGCCTTGTCGAGCGCCTCCGGCCCAGCCCCGTCGTCGAATCGGTCCCAGAGACGCTTCTGCATGATCGGCTGGATTGCGGGAAAGTCCGCCTTGCCGATGCCGAGATGATCGAGATACTCCAGGTACTCTGTTACGTTGGCCGGGATGGTTGCGCTGTCCGATGCTTCGGCCATCACGTTGAAGAACTTGGGCGGGAACTCGTTCATCATCACGCC
>JAAYBA010000025.1 GCA_012719085.1 Planctomycetota bacterium | reverse complement strand
TGGCGAGGAACCTGTAGGCCCCGATCCGCTTGGACCAGCCGTAGTCGTGGCCCTCGTCGGGCAAGTGCCAGTTCTCAACGCGGGATTCGGCCCCGTACAGGCGATAGACGTCCCGAATGTACGGGAACTCGACGTCGGGAACGTTCTTCGTCCAGTCTTGGCCATCAGAGACGATCAACTGCGGACGCGGGGCCGCCATCGCGGCGATGTCGGTGTTGTTCGTCTCATGGGATCGGCTTCTGTGAATGGGCAGGCCGCTTTCGCAGACGCAACCGCCGAAGAAATGGGCCGAGACCATCACCACCGGTACCGAGACCGCGATGCGATCGTCCACCGCCGTCAGCAGGAATGTCTGCGTGCCACCGCCGGAGGCCCCGGTGATGGCGATCCGGGCCGAGTCGACGTCCGCTCTCGTGCAGAGGTAATCCAGCAAGCGAATGCTGTTCCATAGTTGTATCTTCAGCGCATCAGGCCGGCGGTGCTCCCAGTTGGCGTTGGCCCAGTCGCCGTAGCCGACCATGTCGAATGACAGCACGATGGCCCCCATGCGGGCCAGGGTCCCGCAGCGCTTCTGCATATCGGGACGAAACCGCCCGTAGTCCTCACGACTGCTCCAGTGCCCATGTGAACAGAGAACCGCAGGGAACGGCCCGGCGCCGCCAGTCGGGCGATAAAGGCTGCCGGTAACGAAGACGCCGGGCAGGCTCTCGATGGCGATGTTCTCGACGGTGTAGCCGTCATATTGGCGCGGATTGCGGATGATCGGGTTCAGCGCACACTTTTTGGGCAGCGGCAACAGCCCTGTGCCCCGCAGAATGGCCTCGCGATTGGTCCGGGCCCGCTGCTGCCATTCGGCGAGGTTCGAATACGTCTTCGCAAACCGTGCCAGTTGTGCCTTCGCCTCTTCCTCTGTTTGATAGTCGCCCACGCAGAGTTGCGGCTCGTCCGTATTCTGAGCCATGACCAGCCCATTCAGCAGTGTCGCCACAACAAACAGGCCGATCAGGCTGTCGCGCACTCGTCGTTGCATCGTTTCATCTCCTCTGAAGATATGGGAATCCATTGGTCACCACTGTGCCAGTGATTTGATCTCGACGCGGTCTGCTTGTTCCTGATCGGCCCGGACAGGTGCGAACAGGACGGCGATACGCACATCGCCCTGCGCATCGGCCAGCCGGGCCAGCAGACGCTTGACTCCTTTATTTGTCCTCTGCGGCGGTTTCTGCTCGGCCGAGCCGACGGAGAACGTTGCTTTCGCAGGGCTCAGAAGTCGCACGACGAGCTCCTTGCCGTCGAGTTTCAATCTGGCGATGGAACCATCCTCGATCTGGATATCGGCGTCGGTCGTCATGCCCCAGACCACGTCGCACGGCTTCTCGACGGCGAATTCGTCTTGGACGAGGACCGCCGTCCGGCCGGCAACCATCTTCACACCGCGAGAAGCGGACTTGGCGAACCTGGCATACGCCTGCGTCAGGTTGACGATCGCAGAAGGATCGGTCTCGTTCATCTTCGTGCTGGTGAAGATCGATTTGGCCAGCACATCCTGGTCCTCGCCGCCCAGCATACAGATGTTGTGGCTGGCCGAGTTGAGGCGATAGTACGACCAGCGTTGTCCTCCCGGCCGGCTCTCCCAGTAGCCGGGCAGGTTGTAGTTGTCGGCGCCAAGATCGCGGGCCCAGCGAACGCCGAGGGCGTCCAGTTCAAAGTTGCCGAGATCGAGATGCCCGTGATTGACCTGGTTGTAGCCCGCCTTGATCCCGACGAAGAGCGCGTCGCGGTCGTCCCAGGCGCTTCGCATCGTGACGACCTCGACCGGGCCGCGGAAGTAGCGGTCGAGCTGGCGTCGGGCGGCACTGGCCCGCGGCCTGGCCGTGTACCAGACGAGATGGGCCGCACTGGCCGGTCGCCTGGCGATTTCCTCATGCTCGGCATACGCGTACAGCGGATTGTGAAACGTCCGGGCCAGCCAGAACATGCAGGCCATCGGTCGGCGGGCGCTGCGCTCTCCGACGTCGGCCAGGTTCAGATTCAGGCCGGTAGGCCCCGTCGTATAGATCGGAAAATCTCCGGCCTTCGAGAGACCCTCGACGTCGAGCAGTCCGAACGTGCTGCCCAGCGCCGTATCGAGTGCGGCCAGTCCGTATGCGGTGTAATGCGTCGCGTAGCTCCAGTAGCCCGGTCCTTCGCCCCACGCGCCGTCGGGCGCGTAGGTCTTCAGCGCCAGAGGCAGTGACTGGATGGCCGCCGGGACGATCCGCTCGGCATAGCTCGGCTCGATGTCGGCGATGGCCAGGGCCCCGACGATCATCCCGCCGTTGCAGACCTGGTTCCAGTTGTGATCGCTCCGGGTCCACCAGCCGTTGGATTCGTACACCTTCAGACCGGGCTCGAGGCCCTTCTCGATCAGGGCTCGCACGATCGTGGCCCTTGTATCGGGGTCGAGATATGTGTGCAGCCAGTCGTATCCGACGCCCACCGCATGGCTCATCTCCGCCGTATCGAGGAAGTGCGAAGGGTTCCAGTCGGGAAATGCGCAGACCTCCAGGAGATTCGCCCTGGCCTTGGCGGCATAGCGCTCGTCGCCCGTCCAGCGATAGGCCAGCGCCAGAGAGTACATGCGACGCAGGCAATCCCGGCTGACGCTGAGCAGACGCGGTCCTACCTTTTCGTACACCAGCGGCGGCCTCTTCAAACATGCCTCGGCGTCGGCCTGCACGTCGTCCCAGCATTTCTGCAGAGCCGAGTCCTCCACCATCGCGGCCCTGAGCCACATCAGGTCCTTGTCCTTGAGCATGAGTCTGGGATGGCCCTTGTCCAGTGAGGTGAGAAAATCGTCTTCGACGACGGTCGGTCGCGCTGTGACGCCAATCGACAGAACAAGCGAGGTGGCCAGAGAGAGGATCAGGAAATCAGACGTGCGTTTCATCACAGTCCTTTCAACGTGACGACAGCAGATAGCGACCTCAAGGCCCATGGTGATATCACTTCACCTTATAGAAAGAACATGATGGAGAATGCAAGACAAATCCCCGTCGGCATGCGTCCTGTCGCCCCCGGCATTGACAGGGCGGGTCTTGCGGCCTATGATCGCTTCAGATCGCAAACCGATTGAGGAGTCCGCTGTGAACAGAGCCGTCTACAAGACCAAGGACGACATGGGGGCCGCCGCCGGCAGCACCGCCGCCGGCGCCATCCGACGGGCCATCGCCGACAAGAACCAGGCCAACATCATTCTCGCCACCGGCGCCAGTCAGTTCGAGATGTTCGAGCAACTGACCGCCTCCGATGCGATCGATTGGTCGAAGGTTACGATGTTCCATCTCGATGAGTACATCGGCCTGGGGCCCGATCATCCCGCCAGCTTCCGCAAATACCTTCGGGAGCGTTTCGTCGACAAGGTCGGTTCGCTCCAGGCCGTGCACTTCGTCAACGGAGACGCGGCCGACCCCGCCGCCGAGTGCAACAGGCTCGGTGATCTGATCCGCGCCCATCCGATCGACGTCGCCTGCGTGGGGATCGGAGAGAACGGCCATCTGGCATTCAACGATCCGCCCGCCGACTTCGAGACCGAGCAGCCGTATCTCGTTGTGGATCTCGACGAGCGCTGCCGGCAGCAGCAGTTCGGCGAAGGCTGGTTCGCTTCGCTGGAGGCCGTCCCATCGCGAGCGATCTCGATGAGCATTCAGCAGATCCTCAAGAGTCGTCGCATCGTTGTCACCGTGCCGGACCGACGCAAGGCTGAGGCCGTCCGAAACGCCCTCGAAGGCCCCGTGACGCCCCGATGTCCGGCGTCGATCCTCCAGCGGCACGAGCACTGTTCCATCTTCCTCGATGAAGCGGCCGCTTCGATGCTCTCGGTGAACTCCTGACGGGCGGTGGACTTATGGAAATCCCGGGACTGATCGATCTCCAGGTCAACGGTTTCAAAGGCGTGGACTTCTCCGGCGCCCGTCTGAGCGAGGAGGACATCGTTCGCACCTGCGGCGCGTTGCTCGACGCGGGGACCACCGCCTTTCTTGCCACGCTGATTACCAGCCCGACGGAGATCTACGAGCGGAACCTGCCGCTGATCGCGAAAGCCGCGCGGACGGCGGAGTGCCAGGGGCGTCTCCTCGGCATCCATCTCGAAGGGCCGTTTCTCTCGCCCGTCGAAGGGGCCAGGGGCGCGCACAACCCCGAGTGGATGAGGGCGCCCAGCATCGAATACCTCGACCGGCTCATCGCATGGGCCGATGGGACCGTCAAGATGCTGACCGTGGCGGGCGACCTCGACGGCGTCGAGGAGCTGATCCGTCACGCCGCGAAGCAGGGGATCGTCGTCTCGCTCGGCCACCACATGGCCAACGAAGACCAGCTCAAGCGATGTGCGGCCGCCGGAGCCAAGGCGCTGACCCATCTGGGCAACGGCGTCGGCGCGACGCTGCCTCGCCACGACAACCCCATCTGGGCGGGCCTGGCCAACGACGATCTCGTAGCCACCATCATCCCGGACGGCCACCATCTGCCGCCTTCGCTGCTCAAGACGATCCTGCGGGCCAAGAGTCCGGCCAATTGCATTGCCGTCAGCGACGCCTCGGAACTGGCGGGCTTGGCCCCCGGCCGATACCAGTCGATGGGGGCCGAAGTGGTGCTCGATCCGACGGGCCGCCTCTACAATCCAGCGACCGGATACATGGCCGGCTCCTCGGCGACCCTTCTGGCGTGCATGAACCATCTGGCCTCGCTGAATCTGATCACCTATCGAGAGCTGGTGTCGATGGCCTTCGACAATCCGCTCCGACTGCTCGGAATCGATCGCCGGCAGATCCCTCGTGATAGGGTCGTCTCATACGACGAGCGGCGCCGCCTCTTCACCGTCTAAGCGCTATCTGGACATCCTGCAACTACAGGGGAGTGATCATGAGAAGCCACATCATTCGGTTCGCCGTGCTCACATTCGCCATCTGCACTGTCTCCCTCGACGCCGCAAGCGACGGCGGGCCATCCGATATGAAACTGTGGTACGCTGAACCAGCTCAGACGTGGACCTATGCATTGCCCGTGGGCAACGGACGGCTCGGGGCGATGGTGTTCGCAGGCACAGCCGAGGCGCGCTACCAGCTCAACGAGGACTCTCTCTGGTGCGGCCGGCCCCACGATTATGCCCAGGACGGCGCCGCCCAATACCTGCCCGAAATCCGCCGGCGGCTGTTCGAAGGCAAACAGCGCGAGGCCGAACAACTGGCGATGGAGCGTTTCATGTCGTCGCCGCTGCGCCAGGTTCCCTATCAACCGTTCGGCGACCTGACGCTGCGCTTCCCCGGACACGAGAATGCCAAGAGCTACTGCCGCGAGCTGGACCTCGACACTGCCGTCGCCACGACGACCTATCGGGTCGATGGCGTGACCTACACGCGCCAGACATTCGCCAGTTTCCCCGATCAGGTGGTCGTGGTTCGGGTTTCGTGTGACGAGCCGGGTGCCCTGAGTTTCACCGCGGCGCTGACCAGCCCCAACGCCGATGTGCGGACACGGAAGGTGGATGATCGGACGCTGGCAATCCTCGGACGGGCCCGCGACTTCGAGGTGCGAGACACCAAGGAGGTGATTCCCGGCGCGGTGCGGTTCGAAGGCCGCTGTCAGATTCGAATCAACGGCGGCCAGGTCTCGGTCGACGATGGTCAGATCCGTGTGCAAGGCGCCAATGCCGCGACGCTGACGATCGCCATGGCCACCAACGTCAAGAGCTATAAGGACCTCTCGGCCGATCCGGGGCAGCGCTGCGCCGAGGTGCTCCGCAAAGCCGCCGAGAAGACGCCGCGACAGTTGCGCGACGCCCACGTAGCCGATCACCAGATGCTGTTCCGGCGCGTGACGCTCCATCTGGGCCCGGCGCGGACGGCCGACCTCCCCACCGATCGGCGCGTGCTGAAGTACGCCGAGAAGGAAGACTCGCAGTTGGCGGCCCTGTTCTTCCAGTACGGTCGCTACCTGATGATCGCCAGCTCGCGGACCGGCGGCCAGCCGGCCAACCTTCAGGGTCTTTGGAACGAGAGCACCAGTCCGCCGTGGGACAGCAAGTACACGGTCAACATTAACACCGAGATGAACTACTGGCTGACCGAGCCGACGAATCTGGCCGAGTGCGGCCGCCCGCTGTTCGACGCTTTGGTCGAGATCGCCGAGTCGGGCCGCTCGACCGCGCGAAAGCACTACGACTCCCCCGGCTGGGTGCTGCACCACAACTTCGATCTCTGGCGCGGCACCGCCCCGATCAACGCCTCGAACCATGGCATCTGGCCCACCGGCGGCGCGTGGCTCTGCCAGCATCTGTGGTGGCACTACGTCTACGGCAGCGACAGGCAGTTCCTCCGGGACGGGGCATACCCCCTGATGAAAGGGGCGGCCGAGTTCTTCGTCGAAAGTCTGGTCGAAGACCCGCGAAGCGACGAGCGCTGGCTGATCAGCGGACCCAGCAACAGCCCCGAAATCGGCGGGCTGGTCATGGGCCCGACGATGGATCATCAGATCATTCGCAGTCTCTTCGCCAATACCGCCGAGGCAGCGCGTGTGTTGGGCGTAGATGAGGAGTTCGCGACGAAGCTCGACGCCTTGCGCGTTCGCATCGCGCCGAACCAGATCGGCCGGCACGGCCAACTCCAGGAGTGGCTCGAAGACAAGGACGACCCGAAGAACGAGCATCGCCACGTCTCGCACCTGTGGGGCCTGTTCCCGGGCAGCGAGATCACGGCCGATACGCCCGAACTGCTGAATGCCGCGAGGCAGTCGCTGATCTTTCGCGGCGACGGCGGCACCGGCTGGAGCCGGGCGTGGAAGATCAACTTCTGGGCCCGTCTGCTCGACGGCGACCACGCTCATCTGATGCTCAAGCACCTTCTGACGCTGACCGACTCGCCGCTGACCGAATACAAAGGCGGAGGCGTGTACGGCAATCTTTTCGACGCCCATCCGCCGTTCCAGATCGACGGCAACTTCGGCGCCACCAGCGGCATCACCGAGATGCTCATGCAGAGCCACCGGCGCGACCCGAAAGGCCGCTATATCGTCGAGCTGCTGCCGGCCCTGCCGAGCGCCTGGCCCGACGGCCGGATCACCGGCCTGCGAGCGCGCGGCGGTTTCACACTTGACATCGCGTGGAAAAATGGTATGCTCGCCGAGGCAATCGTCAAGAGCCCAAGTGGCCGCTCGTGCATCGTTCGGTACGGAGAAAGAACGGTGCAGATCGAGCCCGGCCCCGGAGGCGTCAGGCTGGACGGGGCCCTGCAAGGGCCAGTGGGCTCGGGTAAAGACAGACAAGGAGGTTGATGGCATCTCATGTGTTCATCTCTGCGCCGTTTGTAGTGTGCCCGTAAGGGCTGCTCCCACAGAAAGCGAATAACGCCTTACGGCGTCACTACGAGCGCACGGCGCGCGGTGCGGACCGCGCATCGAAACGAGATCACCATCCACCGACGGCAGAAGGGTAATGGAAAGGAGGATTGGCACAGAGTACGGGCGAATGATCATTCGCCCCTACAATCCGCTTAGGAGAGGGTGATGAGAAGGGAACCTCAGGAGGAAACCTTCACCTAAGAAAAGGAGAACGACATGAAATGGACTTCTATCGTGGTCGCCGTCGTGGCGTTGGCGCCGGTTGTGGGGTACGGGAACGTCCATCGCTCGGAGCGATACCAGGTTCGTTACAGCCCCTATGCATTTAACTATCGCAATTCGGGTCTGATTCCCGGCGGAGTCAAGTACTCGCCGCACGTGTTCAACATACGCAACACGGGGCTGGCCTACGAGGGCGTACGCTATACGCCGCACGCTCTGAACTACCGCAATTCCGGCTTTGTCGTCGATTATCACCTGTGGCATGCGCCGTGTTGCGTGCCGTGCCCAGTCATTGAGGTGCACGCAGCGCCTCAGGGCACGTCATCCGGTCGCGCCGGACGCCGCCCACCTGTCTACCGGGGACCGTCGGCCTCGACACGGAAGCTGCAGGAGATCCGAGAGAACGACGGCGAGCAAACGGTTCGCAGATACTTCCAGGCCCAGGGGCTGGACGATGTCCGTACGGATCGTCGGTTGAACGTCGAGAACAGGACGGCCGGCGCGGTGTTCGTTCTGCGCGACAGAGACCTCGTCGTGCGGTACACCAATCCCGAGATCATGGAGTCCCTGGCGGCGAGGGGTGGAGGCTGGACGAAGGCCATCGAACGCTATGAAGAGCGCTGGGAGGCCTATGCCGGGGATTTCGAGGCCTGCGGCGGGACCGTCTATTGCGTTGACGCCTCCGAGCCCGACCAGATCGTCGCGGCGCTGGCCGCCTGCCCCGAACTGGCCCCCCTTCCGGATTCCGGACAGGCCACGATGGTCGCTCGGGCCGAACGATAGTGTCTGTTCTTGATCGCCGCGGCGGCTAATCGGGCTTCTTGAGTTCTTCGGCCTTGGGAAGGTCTTTGAGGGAATTGAGGCCGAAGACCTCGAGGAATTTCTTCGTCGTGCCGTAGAGCATGGGCCGGCCGAGGATCTCGGCGCGACCGACGATCTTGACCAGGCCCTTGTACATCAGGCTGCGGATCACCTCGCCGACGGCCACGCCGCGAATGGCCTCGATGTCCACGCGGATCACGGGCTGCTTGTACGCGATGATGGCGAGCGTCTCCATCGCCGCCGGGCTGAGCTTGTTGTCGCTGCGCACCTTCAGCATCTTCTTGAGCCATGTATTGTAGGTTGGCAGCGTCAGCATCTGGTGGCCGCCGGCGATCTGCTCGATACGGAAGGCGTTGTGGTTCCGCTCGTATTTGTCGTTGAGCGATTGGATGCAGTCGCGGACCTGCTTGGTCGTGGTCTCGACGATGCCCGCCAGGCGGCTGTCGCTCAGCGGCTCTTCGCTGGCGAACAGGATCGCCTCGATCACCGATTCGACGGTTGGCGTCGGCTCGGCGTCGTCGGCCGGCGGAGCTTCGTTCTCCGCATCGGTGGGTTCTGTCTGGTCAGCAGTCTCCTCGACGTCGTCGGCCTCTTGTGGCTCTCCGATGCCATCGACGGAGAATTCGACTTCGATTCTCTCCGGCGCCTGAGGCTCGGCCTCGTCGCACGGCACGTCGCCGTCCCTCTCATCGGCCGTCAACGGCTCCGTCTCGGTTGCTTCACTGACTTCGTCGAGGGTCTCTCTCGTCTCTTGCGTCATATGTTCTTCCATGTGAACGGGTCCGCGTCCTTCTTGCTGATCCGAACGGCCACCGGCTTGATTCGGTCCTTCACCTGCCGGGCCAGCTTCTTGAGTATGAACCGCTCGGAGACCGTGTGACTCAGGCACAGGCAGGTCAGCCCGGCTTCCTGGGCGGCCAGCGCCTCATGGTGCTTCAACTCGCCCGTCAGGTACAAGTCGGCTCCGTTGGCGATGACCGTGTGGAGGATCGTGCCACAGGTCCCGGCGCACACCGCCGCGGTTCGGACGAGCCGTTTCGCGTCGCCCACCAGTCCGACGGCCCTGGCCCCGGTCTGCTTCTTGACCTGCTCGATGAGCCGGCCGACCTTCGCCGGCTTGCCCAAGGGGCCGATCCGACCGAGGCCAAACCGGCTTCCATAATCGAAAAGGCGAAAGATGTCAAATGCGGGCATCTCATATGGATGGGCCTGCTTCATTGCGGCGACAACGGCATCGAGCTTCTCGGCTGGCACGATGGTCTCGAAACGCATCTCATGGACCGCCTCGCGCCGGCCTCGTTTGCCGATGGCCGGATGGGCCCCTTCCAGGGGCAGAAACGTCCCGGTCCCGTCTGTGCCAAAGCCGCAATCGCGATAGTTCCCGATCGCACCGGCCCCGGCGGCAAACACGACGTTGGCCACCTTGTCCAGCGCATCGACCGGCACGAACACGACGAGCTTGTAGTTCTCCTGCGGGGAATACTCGACGTAATCGCCCAGCGGTTTGGCGTCGACGATGCCGAGCATCTCGGCCAGTCCGTCGTTGACGCCCCCGACTACTGCATCGAGCGCCGTATGGATCGAGAAGACCGCGATGTTCGAGCGGATCAACTCGTAAACCACCTGCGTCGGGCCACATGCGAGGACCCGTTTGAGCCCGTCCCAGATGACCGGATGGTAACTGAGGATGCAGTCCGTTTTAAGCGCCTTGGCCTCGGCGACGACCGCCTTGGTCACGTCGATGGTCAGCAGCACGTTCTGAATCCGGCGTTCGGGATCGCCCACGAGCAGACCCACATTGTCCCAGCTCTGGGCCAGACCCAAAGGAGCGATCTGCTCGACCACGCCCGCCATGTCCTTGACCTTCATTCTCGTCTCCGGCATTCGTCTTCGATGGTTTGCAGGAACCTCTCTCGCAGTCGCATGGTGATCGGCCCGACCTTGGCGTCTCCGACGGCGTGCCTCTCGACGCGCACCACGGGCAGGACCTCCATAACGACATTGGTCAGGAAGATCTCGTCGGCCTCCAGCACATCCGAGACGTGCAGGTCCTTCTCGATCAGTTCGATGGATTCGTCGCCGGCGAAGCGGCAGACAGCCCGTCTGGCGATACCTGCCAGCACGGGCGTCGCCAGCGAAGGGGTATAGAGCCCGCCGTCTTTGACGAGAAAGACGTTACTGATGCACCCCTCGGCCAGCCGATTGTCCGTTGTGAACCAGAGGGCCTCGGCAGCCCCTTTTTGCCGGGCCAGCGTCAACGCCAGCAGCCGAGGATAGTAGTTCGTGGTCTTGTGGCCGCAGATGGGCTCGGTGGTGTTCTGTCGATAAGGACACAGCACCACCATCACGCCGGTCTGATAATGCTCGCCCGGGTAGCGTTGCAGATGGGTCGCCGTGATCAGCAGCGTGGGCGACGCCTGTTCGATCGTCTCAGCAATCGGGCCGTTTGTCAGCGTCAGTCGCAGCCGGGCATCGGCCAGTTCGTTGGCGGCGAGCACCTCGTAGGTGGCCTTGCGGAGCGATTCTCTGTCGAACGCGTGGTTGATCGAGAGGGCCTCGGCGCTGGTCAGGAGCCGGTCAAGATGGTCCTCCAGCCGAAACACGATCCCATTGTGGCTTCGCATCGTTTCGAACAGACCCGCGCCGTACAGCAGGCCGCTGTCCCGAATGGACACATGGGCTTGCTCTACCTCGACCAGCTTGTCGTTGAGAAACACCTTTTCCGCCATCATACCTCACGGCGCGGACGAACGTATCCGTTCACGATTTCTGCACGGCATCGATCCCGGCAAGAAGGGCCCTTGCCTTGACGACCGTCTCCTGCCACTCGGCCTCCGGGTCCGAATCGGCGACGATTCCCCCTCCGGTCTGGACGAAGGCCCTGTGGGCAGCGATGATAACGGTTCGGATGACGATGTTCAAGCAGGCAGTGCCGTCGAGACCGATAAAGCCGATGCTGCCCGTGTAGACGCCGCGGGCGGTCGGCTCGAATTCGTCGATGATCTCCATCGCGCGGATCTTCGGGGCCCCCGTGATGGACCCGCCGGGAAACATGGCCCTCAGGATGTCGGTGAGGCGAGTCCCCGACAGCAGCCGGCCGCCGACCGTAGCCACGGCGTGGAAGACGGTCGGGTAGGCCTCGATCGTTCTGGGCAGGACCACTCGCCGCGTCCCCGGCCGGCAGATGCGGGCCACGTCGTTACGCTCCAGGTCTACGATCATGTTCAGCTCGGCCTTTTCCTTCTCGCTGGTCAACAGCTCATCGAGGTTCCGTCGATTGGCGGCCGCATTGCGTGGGTCGCTCCCGACCAGACGCGGCCGAGTGCCCTTGATTGGCTTTGTTTCGATCCAGCCGTTGTCGAGGCGGATAAACAACTCGGGCGAGGCGCTGACGATCTGAAAGCTGCCCGCATCGATGAAGGC
>JAAYBA010000222.1 GCA_012719085.1 Planctomycetota bacterium | reverse complement strand
GCCCGCCCGTAGAGCAGCGCCCGCGCCTTGCCCCCGAGCACCATGTACTGCGAAGCCCGCAGCCCGGCGCCCCACGTGACCCATTCGTTGACGAAGTCGAGCGGGTTGTCGGGACTCGGCCGCGATGCAGCCGCGATGCGTACGCCGTAACGCACCACGTCCTCGGCGATGGGCACCCGCCGCACGACGCTGTGGAACCGCACCAGATCGTCCCCAGTAAAGAGCGGCTCAATCGGTTCACTCTCGGTTGTCGTGGTCTGGCGCACGGCGGCGACTTCATCATCCTCTGAAAGGTATCCGACCCAGATATTGAACATGAATCGGTCGAGCTGCGCCTCGGGCAACGGATAGGTGCCCTCCATCTCGATCGGGTTCTGAGTCGCGAAGACGAAGAACGGCTCGCTCAGCGCGTGGCTGATGCCCGCCGCCGTGACATGGTGCTCCTGCATGGCCTCCAGCAGGGCGGCCTGTGTCTTGGGCGGCGTGCGATTGATCTCGTCGGCGAGGATCATGTTTGCGAAGATCGGGCCCCGGACGAACGTCATGGTCCGTTCGTGGTCGGTCTGCTGGAGGATCTCGGTGCCCGTGATGTCGGCGGGCATCAGGTCGGGTGTGAACTGGATGCGCTGGAATTTCAGATGGAACAGTTGCGAGAGCGACTTGATCAAAAGCGTCTTGGCCAGGCCCGGCGCGCCCGTGAGCAGGCAATGCCCGCCGGCCAGCACCGCGACGATCAGTTGCTCGATGACCTCTTCCTGGCCAATCACGGCTTTGGCCAGTTCGGCCCCCATCCGTTGGCGAGCTTCCTTGATCTGCTCAACCGCTTCCCGCTCCGATTCGTACGTCTGCGTCGTCAAGGCCATTGTCCTTTCATATAGGTCTCATTCGCCCCATGCGTCCCATCGGACCTATAGGACTCATGGGACGAATAAGGTCGCACCGGCCAATTCAGCGAGTCATCGCATAGAACACGATGTTGATCCCCATTGGATAGGCCTTCTTCTCCGAAAATTCCCTGAAGTACCATTCGTCTTCGCCTTCGCGCTCCCAGCCGTCGCCCAGGTCGGTGTTGTGGCAGATGATCGCCATCATCCGTCCCTTGTCGTCGTAAAGGGCCTTGAAGTGCGGCTCGCGGGCGTCCTCACGCTCCCAGGTGATGCCGTAGGGTCGGCCGCGAAGCGCCGCGTCGATGCTGGGAACCTGAGGCTTCTCCTTCAACTCGAACACGGCGCAAAAGATCGGATGACTCAGCGGTAGCTCGACCGGCTCGCGGTCGGGGAAAACCCGCTTGATCTCATAGTAGAAGTTGTACCACTCGGCCTCGCCCCAGAAATCATCGACCATCAGGAACCCGCCGTTGAGCAGGTACTGTCGCAAGGCCACGACCTCCTCTTCGGTGAACACCAGGTCGCCGGGCTCAACGATGTAGATGAACGGATGGTTGAACAGTTCCGGGTCGGTCAGTTCGAGGATCAGGCCGTCCGGATTGACCTCCAGCGATGTCAATTGCTGGAGACGATAGGAGAAGTTCAGGTCGCTGTCGGGGTAATCGGTGGCCCATCGCCCCCCTCCACGTCCGAAGCCTCTCCGGCCGCGACCGGGCCCGAATCCTGGGCCGAATCCACCGCCTCCATACCCGGAGGAGTATTGAATCCGCACGAAGGTGAACACATCGTGGGCAAATTCCTTGTCCGGCTGCCAGTCGGGCACGCCCCGGCGATCGTAATACCGCTGGGCGAACACCAGCGTCCCGCCGACAGCCGAGACGACCAGTAGCGCGAGAACCCATCGTGTCCTGGTCATTGCGCACCTCCCTGATCTGTCGAAGACGATGTGTCTTGCGCGTCGTCGAGCAGTTCCAGAAGCAATCGATGTCCCTCTCGAAAGCGCGGGGCATCGGCGAGGGCCTCGAGGATGTGGCGTCTGGCGTCGCTCGGCGCTTCCCGGCGAAGCAGTCGAGCCAGTCGATAATGAACCTCAACGGGATCGGCCGGCTCCAGCAGCAGCAGTCGGCGGTAGGCATCGGCGGCCCGTTCGCCCCGATCGAGTTCTTCCGCAGCCCGCCCGAGCGACTCGTAGACCTTAGCCAGCATGGGATAGACGGCCAGATATCGTTCGGCGTTTTCGACGACCTGGTCCCATGCTTTTTGTTCCGTCGTGATTTCCATCAGCCGCGTATAGGCATCGGCCGCATCAGAAGACATCTCCGCCAGCCTGCTCAGCACGTCGCGTTCCCGCTCGGTCTCGCCAAGCGCGCGATGCACAGCCGCCATGAGCCCATATGCGCTGCCCTCACCGACGTACTCGGGATAAAGGTCGATCAGCTTTTCGAGCGGCTTCTTCGCCTCTTCCCATCGCTGGCCGGCCAGGAACATGCGAGCCTGAAGCTGCAATGCCCAGAAACTGTTGGGGTGCCTGGCCAACCATTCCGCAACCGCCTCGGGATTGGCGGGGTCGACCTGTTCGGCGCTCGGCTGCTCCCAGTCGACGTCGGGCGCCAGACCCTCGGCGCGCTTTCGCGCAAAGGCCGCAAACTGCTGCTCGATCTGCGCCAGCGGCGCAGTGTGCCTGGCGAGGGTCGCGTTGATTTCCTCGCCATCGCCCAAGTCGGCCAGGATCGCCTTGACGGCATCCAGGCCGAAACGCTCCACGAGAAACTCCACCACGAGCGCCGATTGATAGTAGGCGAACTGGAGATGCACCGGCGTCGGCGGATTCAGGAACGCGCCGCTGAGGTTGCGGATCGGCGTCAGTTCTCCGTCCAGGACCATCCGGCGATACGTCGGGTTCATCCGCTGGCCCCACGTCGGGTTCCGCTGCAACTCCTCATGGACCGAGATCCCCTCGCTCAGCCAGCGTGGCATTCTGTTCTTCGTCAGGTTCAGCGTCACGACGTGAGCGGACTCGTGCCACAGCACCGCCTCCCAGTTCGCAGGTCTCTGGGCCTTGGGACTGTTGGCCGTGATGACGTTGCCGAAGCAGACACCGAGGTAACCATCGACGTCGGGCATGCCGAACGTGCGCACTGCGAAATCCTGCGGATTGGGAAACAGCTCGACGATCACGGGGCGGTCGAGTTGCAGGCCGTACTTCTCGCATAGCTCTTCTTTGGCCTGCTTCAACAGCGCCAGTGCCCTGTCTCCATAGACCGCCGCCTCAAGCTCGTTCATCCGCAACACGAATCCGTCGGCCTCCAGCGTCTTGAACTTCGACATGCTGTCGTGCAGGGTGGTCAGGTTGTATGCCTTGACGTTATATGGGTCGGTATCGGCCACCTGGCCGGCGAGTTTCCAACCCGGCTCATCGTCTCCGAGCCGCAGCAGGTCCTCGGCCAACTGGATTCGTGCCGGGAGATAGTTCGGATCGGATTGCAGGGCATGGCGCTGATGGGCGCTGCCCTCGGCGAATCGGTACTTCTGCGAGAGTTTGGCCCCGATCAGGTGGTCCACCAGCGGATTGGCCGGGCGGAACTTCAGCGCCTTGGCCCGACAGGCAGTCGCCTCGTTGGGATCGCCTGCCAGATGGGCCAGCAGCGCACGATAGGCCCACGCTTCCGGCCGCCAGGGATTGACGGCCAGAACGCGGTCCAGCGACTTGGCAGCCCCGTCGTGGTCCTCACAGTCGATCTGGTGCTCGGCCAGCAGGATCAGGGACGGTGCGTGCCTCGGATTGACGAACAGGGCCGCGTCCAAGTGCTCCATCATGGTCCGTCGGTCGCTGTAATAGAACGCCCTGGCCAGGCCATGGTGTACGTCCGGGTCGTCGCCGAAGCGTTCGAGTGCTTTGCCCAATTGCTCGGCCGCCAGTTCGAAGTCCTGTTTGGCGATCGCCAGATCGCCGGCCGCCAGATACGCCTCGCGACAGTTCGGGTCGTTCTGAAGCGCCCGGTTGTAGAAATCCCGCAGGACGATGCGTGGCTCGGCGCCCAACAGCAGGAGCGCCTGTCCGAGGGCCACCGTGTCTTGGCTCGTGACAAAGGCCAGACGTCTGGCGGAGGCGATCCGATAGATCTTCTCCAGCATCTCTCGCGCCAGATCGGGCCGACCGTTGTCCGCGTATACCGTGTGGGCGAGCTTCAAGAGCGTGAGGTTCAGCGGGTACTGAATCAAGACCGAATCGATCCTGTCCGCGGCTTCGTCGTATCGCCCCAGGGCCAACAGGGATTCGATGCACAACACGCGCCATTGGGGTTGGTATGCCGAATCGGCGATGGCCTTCTGTGCCGCATCGAGCGAGGCGCTATACAAGCCTCTTCGGAATTGTTCCCGGGTCGCCTCCAGCCCCGCTGCCTGCCCGAGCCGTATCGATCCAAGCACCAGGACCATGCAGGCGGCTGCTCCGTTCCGAAACCTGCGGCGAGAATCCTTTTCGTGCGACGTGATCATCCGTTGGTCCACTCGATCCGGCGTCCGTGAAGCGTCTTCCGCCCAAAGCCCGGCATGGTGAAGGTATTTGGGTGGCCTGTCACAAGAGTCACTCTTCGACGATCCTCCGGACCGTCGTCTCGTGCCATGATAGTGCCAAGCGGCGCCGAGGCGTTACTGTTTTTTTGTGGTCGCGGATATGCGACGAGCCGCGAACCATTCCCATGGAGTTACGCCGTCGATGTGCTCCCGGTTCGAGACCGGTTCCCCGCAGGGCGGACGCGTCGCTTGCCAGGTTGTGTGGGGCTGCTCGTTCTACCGATCTCTACCGGTCGGCGCCGTCGGAAGTTGCGAGAGGACGTAATTGCGGCGCGAGCGCACGAACTGCTTGATTGCGTTGCGTCGGCTGTTGTCAAAGCCCTCGGCCCCCAGCGCGTCGGCGGCGTCGTCCAGGAAACGGTCGAAAGCCGTCGGGGGGTCGTTCGTGCCGTACGACGTTTGCCACGGCCCTTCGACCAGCGTCCGCAGAGCGTCCCAATACACCTGCTTGTATGTGGGGTGATTGAGGAACTGATGGACCTCGGGGAAGATGCCCGAGTTGGTGGGGGGCAGCGATGTGGACGGCCCGTCGCCCGATCCGAGCGTGAAGTCAATATCCCACGGCAGGAGATACCATTTGCCCTCTTGAGCGGCGTAGTAGAAGTAATTGTTCTTGCCGCGACGGTATCCGTAACTGTCCCAGTCGCCCACCGCGTGGCGAATCGCCAGGACCGCCGCAAAATGGTCCGGATGGACGGCCGATTCGATGGCCTGCTCATACGTCGAGCTTGCAGACGGTGTGTTCATCGCTACGGCGAAGTCGAACAGATGGTCCCAGCGGTCATTCTCACGGTGCGAGCGCTTCTCGAAACCCCAGCGATACGTCTCCTTGAGCAGGGGGTGCCGGGAACTGGACCTGAGACCTTCGTCGAGATTTGAATGTGCGGTGCCCTCGGCCGAGTACTCGAAATAATCGTCGATCTTATGGATGTACCCGTCGGCGTCGTCGGGGAACCATTTGTCAACATAGTCGCCGTCGATCTTCTGGACGTCCTCGTAGATGTTCCTTGTGCGGCCGTTCATGATCAGACGCACATGCTCTTGCCGGGAGAATTGCAGGCCCATCTGCTGATAGAACCAATAGGAGGCGCGTTCCTGCAACGGTCCGCGACTGGAGCCCTCGGTGCCGTCGAGATTGACCTCCTGGCGGTCGCGGAATCTCTGGTCGGCGTTGAAGTCCAGTCGGACGCCGTGACTGTCGGCTGGCGCCGGCTCGCGGCCCGTGCCGCTTCGCAGCCACGGGCTGCCCCGGTGGCGGATGCCAACGTTATAGAAGACATCGGTGTCGTTGTAGACGAAGGTGCAGTCGAGCAGCTCGTTCGAGAGGTTCGGACGCGAGCGGAACGTGGTGACCACGTCGTTCGAGAGCCAGACGCGGTAGCTGGCGAACCGGCTGTTGACCGGAGTCTCGCCCACGCGCACCAGGCAGGTCCGGTCGGGAACCTCCGCGGTAGGGGCCAGCCGACTGGGGAAGCGTGTGAACGCCTCGCCGTCAAACGCCTCGATGTAGAAGGCCCGCATCGTGCCCGACGGTGCGCCGGGAATGGTCGCGGTGAACACACCGTCGCCGGCCACCGCATCATCGTTGGAGCCGTCATCGACCATGTCCGCATTGGTGAACGCGCCGCCCTCGGACCGGTAGCTGAGAATGGCCATCACCACGTCGTCGTGGTCGGTGATGCGCGCCGTCACGAGGATCGGTTCGCCGCCGGCGGGCAGGACGGGACTGTGTCTGACATGGGCGATGTCCGGAGCGCGGTTGGCTACATAGGCGGTGTTTCGCAGGCCCGGTGTGCCCAGATTGAATGGGATGTCCAGTTCGAAGGCGTAGGCTGGGCGGGGGGGCTGGACGGGCGATTGCGTTCGCGCGGTTCGCATCAGCAGATACCGGGTGCCGCGCAGCCAGCGCGCCCGGAAGCGGAACGTCACCGTGCCGCCACTGACGCTGGAGATGGACTGGTTCAGGCGATTGGCGCCTGGATCGCCGTGTCCGGTCGCGATCAGGTGCAGCGCGCGGGAGCCGGAGTAGCTTTCGGCCGTTGTGACGAAGGAGCGCACATGGTTGCCGAGCCTGCGCCAGGAGGTGGTACCGCTCTCGAAGCCGCCGTTGGTCAGGCGGTCGGTCCCGTTGATGACGCATTCGATGTCGTCCAGCAAGACCTCGCCGCGATTCAGGAGCATCAGGTCGAACACGTTGGCGCTGTCATGGCTGTATTGCGTGTCGTTGCCGGCGATCGTGAAGGTGTACTGGGTCCACTCGGTCTTGGCGCTCTCGTCGCTGGCGGCCCAGGCATCGGGTTTGTTATTGTCGCCGCGCGGGCCGCGTAGTTCGAGGCTGGCCCCCTGGCCATCGGCCCAGACGGGCCATTGGCCGCCGTCGTAATAGGTGACTTCGTCGGCTGTGACCATATGGACCTTACCGCCCTCGGTCAGCGGATACGACAGACGCAGGCGATCGCTGCGGTTGCTCAGGCGGCCGACGTACGGCCCGACCACATTGACGCCGACCTCCAGTTGGTCGTAGATCGCTGCCAGGAAGTTCGGTGACTGAGCGATCACGAGGTAGGAGTCCGGCGGCATCTGCACGCCATCGTCGAACGTGTAGTCGATGCCGCTGGTAAAGGCCCATCCGCCCAGCGAGACTGTCTCGTCGCCCTTGTTGTACAGCTCGATGTATTCGAATCGTTCATCAGCAGTGAGGTGCTGGTACATGATCTCGTTGATGACGATGTCGTGTACGAACGGTCGGGCGTTGGGCAGCGCCGCGGTGGGGGCCTTCAGAAGGTGCAGATCCACGGACCCATCGGGATACCGCCCGAAGGTCATCCCCGCCGGGATCGCTCCGAAGCGCACTGCGTCCATCACGCGAACCGGTTTGGGCGTCGTCGTATTGGTCGCGACGGTCAGATAGACTGTCTCGCCGGAGAAATCCAGCCCGAAAGGAAACCCCTGAGGCTCTGCGCCCTGCTCGACGGCCCAGAACTCGCCCGGGGCCAACGTGATCCCGTCGGGAAGTCTGTATTGCAGCAGGTTCGCCGGATCGTCGCTGAGGTAAACGCCGCTCAGATCGACTGCAACCGGACCGGGATTGTACAGCTCGATCCAGTCGGCGCCGCCCTTGGCCAGCAGTTCGTTGATGACCAGACGGGCGCGCGGGTCGTCGGCCTGCTCCGGACTCTTGACGATCGCGCGCAGGATGGGGCTGGCGACACAGTCCGAACTGCCGGAAAGCGATGAGTTGTGAACCTGAATCGACAGGACATTCGTTCCGACGGTCAGCAGGTCCATGCGATCGGTCAGGTCCAAGATCTCGGCCGGTGGCTCCCATCCCTGGCCGGCGGTCTGATTGAAGGCCGGCGGGTCACCGGGGATCTGCCCGGAATCGGCCACACGGATGCCGTTGAGGTACAGGACGAAATCGTCGTCGTAGTAGACCTCCGCCTGTATCTGCACAAACGAATCGATCTGCTCGGCCGTCAGTGTGAACGGCAGGCGCGCATAGACGGAGATGTAACCGCCGTTCATATCGTTCAGTCGCGTGCGGATGTACGCAAGCTCGGCGGCATCGTTGCTGTAGCCGTAGCCGCTCGGGCCCTCCAGCCAGTCGGTCGTAGCCGGAGCGTCGTTGAAGTCGATCGCCGTCCAGTCCGTGGTGGCCCGTCCCGTGCGATCCGGCGAGGGCTCCTTGGTTCCCTTGAAATATCGTCCCGGATGGCCGACGTCGATAAGCGTCAGCGGCGTCGGGCCTTCGGGTTCAACCTGGATCGGGTCCGGTGCGCCGGGCGTGCCGCCGAGCGTACTGCCGGCGACCCAGCTCGATGCCTCGTCCGGGTCGCCCCCGAGGGCGGCCAGAACCAGCGAGTGCCCCGTCCCGCTCGGCGCTGCCGACCAGGGCGGTTCTCGGTCGTAGCGGACGGAAAGGACCATGCCCCCGTTGGCGTTGGACAGTTCGATTCGCTCGCCGGCATTGTCGAGCCGACCGGTATACGGGCCCAGCACTCCGGTGATCCCATAGGCGGCTTCGAGTGCGGCCGGATCGCGGGCGACGACCATGTATTGCTTGGCGGCGAGGATCGTCTCCGGCCCGAACGTGTATTCGATGCCCCGCGTGAACGCGTAGCCGCTGAGGTCTTCGAAGACCGCCTGATCGTTGTATAACTCCACGAATTCGAGTGACTCGCCTTCATCGGCCGGATGGTACATGATCTCGCTGACGACCAGAGCCGTGCTCGTCGATCCCGGCAGCATCGGCACCAAGAAAACCATCGCGCAAACCAATCCCCATCCCAATTGGGATCTCCGTCCGCCATCTCTCATTGCTCTTCCGATCCTTTCCGGCAGGAATGAATGGTGATTCGTCCCCACCATGTGTCAGAAACCTTCAAATCACCTATTTTACCAGATTGGCGGTGCGAATGTGCGTCGTTCTTGTGTTTCGCGTTTGTTTTTCGGACAGGAGCGACCGGCCCTTCGGTCCTCGGCGTCACGCGCCCTCCGGCTGTGTCAGGCAATGGGCATCTGTAACAATAGCACAGGCATGTAGTTATGTGAACTGCCATCGAGGAGAACGGTTCCGGGGCGATTGTCTGGATTCTCCCGGCTGCCGGCCAAGTCTCTGTGCGCGGCGGGGGTGCATTGACGCGGCATGGCCGCCCGGCTATATTCCGCGTTCTTTTTTCCATTGGGTGAGTATGTTCAAGCCAACGGCGGCCCTCGAAACGAAGGGGGCCTTATATATTGTGTTCCTGGCGATGATCGCTGCGGTCCCCGCGACGGCGACGGACATGTACCTGGCGGCGATGCCCACGATTGCGGTGCATTGGGGTGTCGCCGACAGCCGAGTCGGACTGTCGCTGGTCCTGTGGTTTGTCGCCTTCAGTATGTTCCTGCTGGTCTGCGGGCCGCTTTCGGACAGGTATGGTCGCAGGCCGGTCCTGCGAGCGGGTCTGACGCTGTTCATTGTCGCGACATTCGCCTGTGCCCTGGCGCAGAACGTCTGGCAACTGATTGCCTTCCGAGTCCTTCAGGGGATCGGAGCGGCCGGGCCGTCGTCGATGGCGATGGCGATCTGTCGGGACCGATACGACGGCCTCCAGCGCAAGCGCGCGCTTGCCTATATCGGGATCATCCTGACGGTCGCGCCCGCTGTGGCGCCGACCGTTGGGGCCTGGCTTCTGGCGTGGTTCCATTGGCGGGCCATCTTCCTGGTGCAGGGGGTGCTGGGGATCGCCGCGCTACTGGTCTCACTTGGCTATCGTGAGACGGCGGCCGAACGCGCATCCGGGGGCTTTGTGCAAATGGCCGGTCGGTATCGGCAGTTACTGCAGAACCGCCCATATTTCCTCTCGACGGCGGCGATGGGGCTGATCCTCGGACCGTTTTACGGCTTCATTGCCTTCAGCTCCATCGTGTACATCCGGATCTTCGGCCTCTCGGCGCGCGTCTTCGGGTTGTTGTTCGGCCTCAACGCTCTGATGAGCATGGCCGGCGCATTCGCGTGTACGCAGGTGATGAAGCGCTTCTCCGATACCGTTCTTCTCGGAGGCTGTCTGGTCGGTTGTGCGTTGGGGGGCGCAGGAATCCTGATGCTGGGCCATTGGCATTATCTGGCCTTTGCGGTCTCGATGTGTACGATCACCTTCTTCTGCGGGATGAGCCGGCCGTTGAGCAACCACGTGATCCTGCAACAGGTCGATCGCGACATCGGCTCGGCCTCGTCGTTCCTCGTGTTCTACCAGTTCATGGTCGGCGCCGTCTGCATGCGGATCGTCACGATGGACTGGGCCTATCCGATTCCTGTGTTCGGTCTATTGGCCCTGCTGCTTCCGGCCTCCGTGTTGGTGATCTGGCCGAGCCTGCTGCGGATGCTGAGCATGCCCGCTCCGACAGCCGTTGCTTCGTGATACGGCGAGGTGTTCTGTCGGGTGCCCGCAGGAGCGCACAGTCGTCAGTTGTCCAGGATCACCGGTTCCCCGCCCGGGGCGCTCAGGCCTCGTCGCTGAAGGAGCGAGCCCTCCAGCCGATAGAGAGACACCAAAGCCTTGAAGTAGTTGGCAATGGCCCGAATCTCCGCGATCTGGCTGGCGACGAGGTCACGCTGAACCTGGGCCACGAGCAGCGACGTCGATTTGCCGACCCGGAACTTCTCCGTTTCGACCCGGAGCGCCTCCTCCTGAAATTCGCGGGTCGCGCCGGTGGCGGCGATCTGCTCTCGTGTGCTGGTCACGACGACATACGCCGAGCGGACATCGACCTGAACGAGTTGGATCAGGTTCTCCAGAGCCTTGATCGACTGCTGTCTGGAAACCACGGCGCGCGTATGGCGGGCTCTGGCGGCACGGT
>JAAYBA010000221.1 GCA_012719085.1 Planctomycetota bacterium | reverse complement strand
CGCTGCTGGAACGTCGCGCCGCCGCCGTCGCCGCCGGTCATGGCGACAAACGCATTGACCGCGCCGGCCTCCGCATCCTGGCGGACCATGATGCCGGCCTTCGCCCAGGCGTTGGGGCTGCCGTCCAGATAGTCGACGCAGACGACCATCGAGCCGTTGCCGCTGAGACTCTTGTGCACGAAGCGCAACTCGTCTGCCTCGTTCCACACATCGGTGCCGATGCCGTTCATCACAATCGTGCCGTCAGCCGTCTCAACGAACGCCGGCGCCTGGCCGGCGACAAACAGACGCAGCGTGTCGGCCCCGTTGCCGGTCCAGTTCTGCGGCGAGGTGAACTGCCGCTCGGCCTCTGAATAAAACGGCGATTCTGTGTTATCGTACTGAAGCGGCATCGACTGGCCGCCACTGTGGACAATCGTCTTCTCGGCAAATGGGGCGTTGAGGTAGCCGACGGTCGAGCCGGTGTTGTTGACCCAGCCATCCAGCCAGGTGTCGAAGATCGCCTCGCCGGCATCGATGTCGTCGGTGTAGCTCTCGAAGCCGTCAATGGACGCGAACTCCTGCGTCGAAAAGCTCCATATCTCGCCGGCCCAGACATTGTCGCTTACCGCATCGATCCGCCAGTAGTAGGTGCTGCCGTAGGTGAGCGCCGACGGCGCAAAGGCAGCCCCCGTTGCACTGCCGGCCAGCGGCAAATCGTCCGGATTGGTCCCGAAGTATACGTCATGGGACGATGCATCGCGGCCCGCACGCCAGCTCAGCAACGTGTCCGGATCAACGTCCAAGGTCCCGTCGCCCGGCTGCGGTTCCCGCGCGTGAGCCGGGATATATGTAAAACGGACTTCACTGAGCCCGTACTGCGTCAGCGCGCCCCAATTGTCGTTGATCGTGAGGCGGACGTATCTGGCAGGAACCCCACCGAAGTCCACCGTCGTGTTGGCGGTGTAGCTGGGTGTGGCCGACGCCCTGGCAAATTCGACGTCTGCCAGAACGGTCCACTCGACGCCGTCGGCGGAGTATTCCACGGTCACATCCCTGGCCCCGAAACCAAGCACCGGCTCGAACATGACGTTGTAGTTCCAGACCAGAAGCTCATGGAGCTTGTAGACGCGATCGAATTCGTATTGGATCCAGACAGGCATCTCCGGATCGGCGGCCGTGACCCACATCTGCGATTCACCCGTCGAATGCTGATCGCTCGCATTGAGTCCGGAGCCATCGACTGTGTTCCCAGGTGTCGTGTCGGCCCCGGAGCTGGATGCGGTCGCAGCAATGTTCTGGATCGGGTAAGCAACCGGCTCGGTCGTAAAGCTCCAGACCGACCCAGTGAAGATCGTGCCGTCCGGCGGCGCGTTGACCTCGTCCACACGCCAGTAATACGTCGTCTCGAAATCGAGCAGACCGCCCGGAGCGTATCGGGTCTCGCTCTGCCCCCGACTGAGAAGAACGCCCATTGGATTGGCTCGATCGGCCTCGTTGACGTCGTCAAACGACGTGCCGAAGTATACGTCATGGGTCTCGGCGAACGCCCCCGCCGTCCAGCCAAGCACCACCTCGCGGGGCACATCGGCCAGCCCGCTGGCCGGAGATGGACCGTGGGCAGCCGTCGGAGCAGCACCGGGCCGAACGGGGGCGGCAGACGTTGTCCAGGTCGCGTCTGCAATCGTCCCATGGTTCTGACTGCGAGAACTGTCGTAGACCGTCGTTCCACCACCCTCGTTGAACTTCCAGTAGCCGATCAGCCCTTCCTCTGCCCCTGCAAGCTCCTGATTCATGTTCTCCAGGATTTCCACATCGCTGCGGACACAGTCCCAGATGCGGATTTCATCCATGACGCAATGGGAATACTGACCACTGCTGTGTCGCGTCATGCCGATGCGCAACATGTTGCCGTCATAGCTGGACAGCGGAGACCCCGTCGTATCGGTCGAGTCGGTGAGGACCCCATCGACGTAGAGATCCAGATATTTGGTCGCGGCATCGCCTCTGTAGGTCGCCGCAACATGGTGCCATTCTTCATTGGCAATCCCTGTGAGCACGGTCAACGCCGCACTGCCCCGAGTCCGGAAACGGCTTCGCTGTAGACTGTATCGGTAACCGCAAAGCGACCGCGTATCGTCGAACCATCGTCCCCAGGCCTCTATCGTGAACGTATCCCCATCTTCGAATATGTAGTCTTCCGTGGGGACCTCCACATAATCATCGACTCCGTCGAACTCCAGCGCATACCTGTCCGCCGCGAAGGCGGCAGGCGCCATCAACAGCATCCAACATGCCGCTGTCAGAATCACGGCAGGCAGGCATTGCATAGGTTTTCTCGGCATGGCAATCCTCCTTCTATCCGGTTCGGTACCATACAAGAATGCGTGGCTCCGGCCGGCAGGCTCTGGAGCCACGCGCAATACACCACGTCTGATGGATGCCGTTCATCCATCGCCACTCGTCCCGGCAGGACTACTGCGCCGCCGGCTTTCCGAAACCCACGTCGTCGATGTAGATGATGCCCGTACCGCCGGCGGTCGGGCTGGTCCGATTGCCGACACCGATCACCATCGTGTCCACCCGGCTGGGATTCACGCCGGCGAATTCGCTCATCGGAATCTGCCATTCGGTCCATCCCGAGCGACCCACGATGTTCGCATTCGGATGCG
>JAAYBA010000220.1 GCA_012719085.1 Planctomycetota bacterium | reverse complement strand
TTGATCCCGCCCAGGACGGTGTAGACGAGGATCACCGCGGCCATCAGGTAGAGCGAGAGCTTCAGCGGGTCGGCCCAGGTGATGTCGGCGAAGACGCTGCCGGCCGCCAGCTTTGCCCCGGCGAGAATCTGGGCGCTGGTGAAGCCCAGGTATCCGATCCCGGAGATCAATGCCGCGACGGCAGCGACAGGCTTGCCGTAACGCAGACGCAGAAAGTCAGGATAGGTCAAGAGCCCGTGTGTGACGTCGAGCGTTTTGATGCGCGGGACCATGAGGACCGCGCAGAGCCAGGCGCCCACCAACCCGGTGAACAGCAGCCAGCTTCCCGCCAGGCCGATGGCGAAGCCCAACCCGCCCAGGCCGATGGAGAACCCGCCACCGACGTCGGTGGCGACGATCGACATGCCGACGTGGCCGGCCGAGATGCGTCGGCCGCCGACGTAGTAGTCCTCCCGGCTCTCGTTTCGGCGGAAGAAGTGCAGCCCGATCGCGAGCACGCCCGCAAAGTACAGGGCGAAGATGGCGTAATCAAGCCAGGTCATGTGTTCTGCAGTTCCTCATCGCGCCGTTCCATCCGGTCGAGCATCTCAGGCACGAGCGTGATGCGCTGGTCCGCGTCCGAAATCAGTTGGGCGATTCCCGTGACTTTGCACTCCTCGGCATCGTCGAGCTTAAGCTGGAGGCTGCACTGCTCGCACTTGCGGTCGCAGAAGATCGGCTCGTAGGAGTCGGGCTCTTTGTACGTGGTGATGACCCCTTCGAAGTTGCGCAGGATGACCTTGTTGGTGGACCACGAGATCAGATAGTTCGGCATCACGGGGATTTTGCCGCCGCCGCCCGGCGCATCGATGACGTAGGTCGGCACCGCGAAGCCGGTGGTGTGGCCGATCAGGCTCTCGATGATCTCGATTCCCTTGCCGACCGGCGTGCGGAAGTGCGAGAGCCCCTCCGAAAGATCGCATTGATAGAGGTAATAGGGTCGAACGCGGTTCTGCACGAGCTTGTGCACCAGGCGTTTCATGATGCGCGGGCAGTCGTTGACACCGGCCAGGAGCACCGTCTGGTTGCCCAGCGGGATGCCGGCGTCGGCCATCCGGGCGAGTGCCGTCCGGGCCGACGTCGTGATCTCTCGCGGATGATTGAAGTGCGTGTTCACCCAGATCGGATGATGCTTTCGCAGCATGGCCACGAGATCGTCGGTGATGCGATAGGGCAGCACCACCAGCGTGCGCGTGCCGATCCGAATCAGCTCAACGTGGGGGATCTGCCGCAATTCCGTGAGGATCCAGTCGAGGTATTGGTCCGACAGCATGAATGGATCGCCGCCGGAGAGAAGCACGTCGCGAACCTGCGGATGGCTCCGGATGTACTCGATTCCTTCGAGAATTGTCGCTTTATCGGGAATGGAATCGATGTCGCCGACCTTGCGTTTGCGCGTGCAATGCCGACAATACATCGCACACACGTTGCTGATATGGAACAGCACCCGGTCCGGATATCGATGCGTGATCTGCGGCGCGGGGCTGTCGATGTCCTCGGCCAGCGGATCCGCCATGTCCCATGGATATGTCACCAGCTCCGACGGTGATGGAAACGCCTGGCGGAAGACCGGGTCGTTTCGACAATCGTCGGGATCGACCAGCGACAGGTAATAGGGTGTAATCGACATTGGAAAATGCGCGATGGTCTTCTCCAACTGGCATTTCTCCGCCTCTGTGAACGCGATGCCCGTAAGCTGCTGGAAGTCCTCCAGGCTCCGGACGGTATGACGGTGCTGCCAGTGCCAGTCCTGCCAGTGGCTCAGTGCGCCGGGTCCGCCGATTCGCTCGGCAATCTCTTTCTGGCGTGGGCTTGGAATAGGCATCTCTATTGTCGTCCTTTCATGGAAAGACGGCGCGCAGACGCCCGATGGCGCCTGGCGGGATTCCGTCAGGGAGTTATGGTTCGGTGTTCTGCGTTCGGGGCCGGACCGCTGTGGCGTCGCGTCGCCCGAAGAGATCGAGAGCTGTCCGGCGTGCAAAGGGGCGTTCGACCCCGACAGACGCCAAGCGCAACTGGAAAGAAGAACCGACGTACAGTCGCCCGTTCCGATGAGATTCGAGGTTCAAGCAAGTCATGCTGAATCCATTGTACCGCGCTTCTTCCTGAGGTCAAGGATTGATGCGAAATATTGACAGATCAGCCATTGGGCCCCATAATGAATAGTTTCAGGCCGAATGCGACGGGCGCGGGGGCCGCGAGCACCTTTGTGCCGGTCCGACGCGGCCCATCGACCAGAGAACGGCGTTCCAGAAAGGGGGGAGCGTCTTGGAATCAGGACAAGCAATGAAGACATATGAACAGATCAACAAGCGGATCGAGTCGGGCAAGGCGGTCGTGCTGACGGCCGACGAGATCATGGACTATGTGGACAAGAAGGGCCCAAAAGCCGCCGCCGAGGAGGTGGATGTCGTGACCACCGCGACGTTCGGCCCGATGTGCTCGTCGGGCTGCTTCCTGAACTTCGGGCATTCGGCGCCGAAGATCCGCATGACCGAGGCGTGGATCGAGGACGTGCTCGTCTACACGGGCATTGCGGCGGTCGATGTCTATCTGGGTGCGACGCAACTGCGTCACGGCGATCCGGCGAACATGTATCCGCCGGGCGAGTTTCGTTACGGCGGCGGCCACGTGATCGAGGACCTCGTCGCCGGCAAGACGCTGCAGTTGTTCGCCCTGTCCTACGGGACCGACGATTATCCGCGTCGCGAGATTCGCACGTATTTCACGATCGACGACCTGAATCAGGCCATCATGGTCAATCCGCGCAACTGCTATCAGAACTACAACGTGGCGATCAACGACTCGGACCGGACGATCTACACGTACATGGGGACGCTTGAGCCGGATCGCAAGAACGCGACGTACTGCTCGGCCGGGCAGTTGTCGCCGCTGCTGAACGATCCCTACTACGAGACGATCGGCGTCGGGACGAAGGTCTGGCTGGCCGGGGCGCAGGGGCATGTCTACGCCGAAGGGACGCAGCACGCCGGGGCGTGCGAGCGAACGCCCGATGGCGTGCCCACCGAAGGGGCCGGAACGCTCGCGCTGACGGGCGACATGAAGCGGATGAAACCGGCGTTCGTGCGCGGGGCGAGCCTTCGCGGCTATGGAATCTCGCTGGCCCTGGGCGTCGGAGTCCCCATCCCCATTCTCAACGAGCAGATTCTTAAGCGAACGTGTGTGCGCGACCGCGACATCCTCGCGCCGGTGATCGATTACAGCAGCGACTACCCGCAGAAGACGGGCAAGGTGATTGCCAAGGTCAGCTACGAGCAGTTGCGCCACGGCGAGATCGAGATCGACGGCAAGACCATCGCCGTCGGGTCGCTGTCGTCTTACTACAAAGCCCTGGAGATCGCCCACCTGCTCGCCGACGAGGTTCGCAAGGGCGAGTTCCTGCTGGCCGAACCGATCGCGAGGCTGCCGCAGGATAGTGCGATGAAGCCTCTTGTGATACGGGAGAAGGCATCATGAGCCGGACCGTGACCCACAAACTGATGCTCTACTTTCCCAAGTGCGAGTGTGAGAAGCCGATCATTTACCACCTGGTGAAAGACTACAACCTCATCGTCAACGTCTATCGCGCCAGGGTCACGCCGGAAGAGGAAGGCTATCTCGTCCTGGACGTGACGGGCACGCCCGCCGACATCGACAAGGGCCTGGCGTTCGTTCGGACGTTCAACGTCACGATCAACCACACCGGCAAAGGCGTCACGCGCGATGAAGAGCGATGCACCCACTGCGGCCAGTGCGTGGCCCATTGCCCGACGAAGGCCCTGCACATGCCGAACGAAGTGACACGGGAGGTCCTTTACAACGAGGCCGAGTGCATCGAGTGCCTCGCCTGCATTCGCGTCTGTCCGTTCGGCGCGTGTGCGTCGGCGTTTTAGCTGGAACATAGGTCGCATCGGTCCCATAGGACCTATTGTCGTTGCCATGACCAAGCGCACCTATCAAACGTTCACGTATCGCGAGGCGGTCTTTCGCATCTGCTGCGAGGCGTTCGATGCGGTCGCTTGCGAGATCGTGCGGCAGCGTCAGATTCTCGAAGACTACATCCGTCGCCATCCGTCGTTCGGCGCTTCGTTCGACCCGGTTGAATTGTTGCCCGAGGCGCCCGAAGTCGCCCGACGCATGGCGCAGGCGGCCCGCGCGGTGGGTGTCGGGCCAATGGCGGCAGTCGCGGGCGCCATGGCGCAGTGGGCGGCTGAGGCGGGCCTGAAGGCTGGTGCCGCCGAAGCGATCGTGGACAATGGCGGCGATATCTACTTGCAGGCAGCCGAGCCCGTGGTCGTCGGTCTGCACGCCGGGATGGGCAAGCCCGCCAATCGTCTGGCTTTCTCGCTGCAACCGACGGATACGCCTGTGGCGATCTGTTCTTCGTCGGGCAGGATGGGCCATTCGACGAGCCTGGGCCAGTGCGACTTAGCGACAGTCGTCGCACGGGATGCGGCCCTGGCGGATGCGGCGGCGACCCTGGCGGCCAACCTCGTCCGGACGGTCGAGGACGTGGACGCCGCTCTCGAACGCATCGTGGCCATCGACGGCATCGACGGGCTGGTCGTCGTCAAGGACGACCGCGTCGGCCTGGCCGGGTGCCTGCCCTCGCTGGTTAAGATGCCTTTGTGAAGTTCGGCGCACCTGCCACGCCATCCGTGCTGTGAATGGGTGACATGCGACGTTGCGGCTGGTATGCTATGGGCGAACCAATCGGACCGGCGAAAAGCCGGTGGAATCGTTTTGCGGATGGGCATCTCAGTCGAGGGAAGAATACGATGGATACGAACGCACGCAGGATCTTCTTACCCCTGATCGGATTGTTTGCACTGCTCGTGGTCTCGGCGAACAGCCGGGCGGCGATCACCACCGGCTCGCTGTTCGAGGAGATGGTCGATATGGTGGGCCTGGCGAGGTTCCCGGAGCCGGCGTACCGCACGGTGCAGTTCTCCTCGACGGACCGCCGGAGCAACCTGCCGGGCGGGCCGGACTGGTTTGCCAATTCCGACGGCTTCGGCGGCGAGCCCATTCCCAATTTCGAGAAGGTGCTCCGCGAGCCCGACGCCAACGGGATCGGCGAGTATCTGATCGCCGACGTGACCGGGCCCGGCGCGATCGTGCGGCTGTGGACGGCCGCGATCGAAGGGCAGGTGCGGGTGGTCCTCGACGACGCCGAGACGCCGATCTACGAAGGCAGCGCCGACGCGTTCTTCCGTCGTCCGTACGAGAGCTTCGAGCCATTCAAGGAGATCGACGCTGAGACGTTCGGGCGGACCGTGTATCAGCGCGACGCTTCCTATGCGCCGATCCCGTTTGCCAAGCGGCTTCGCGTCGTGTGGACGGGCAACGTCAAACGGATCCACTTCTATGAGCTTCAGGTGCGGCTCTACGACGAGGGCACATCGGTCGTGACGTTCCGACCGGAGGACCTTCGCACATATCGCGAGACGATCGACCGCGTGATCGAGACGCTCGCCGATCCGGATGAGCGGATCCAGCCGCGTTCGCAGGCCGGCGCCAAGTCGTTCGACGTTGCCCTGCATGTATGGGACAGGAAAGTCATCGCCGAGTTCGATGGCTCGGCGGCCCTCGAGCAACTGACGATTCGATTGAAGGCGGTCCATATGGACAAAGCTCTCCGCCAGACCGTCCTTCACGTGACGTTCGACGGCTATCCGTGGGGCCAGGTGCAGTCGCCGGTGGGCGACTTCTTCGGCGCCGCGCCCGGGATCAATCCGTATCCGTCGCTGCCGTTCACGGTGCAGCCTGACGGGACGATGGTCTGTCGTTTTGTGATGCCCTTCGAGCGGTCGTGCAAGGTCGAGCTGGTCAACGAGGGCGGTCAGCGTGTCGATGCGGTCGGCTCTGTGGCCGCGATGCCGTGGACCTGGGGCGAGCGATCGATGCACTTTCGCGCGCGGTGGCGCGTCGACCACGATGTGATCGCGTCGAACCGTGACGTCCAGGACTTGCCGTTCCTGCTGGCGCAGGGCAAGGGCGTCTACGTAGGAACCACGGCGTACCTGCTGAATCCGAACCAGGTGCCGACGCCCTACGGCAACTGGTGGGGCGAGGGCGATGAGAAGGTCTTTGTGGACAACGAGTCGATGCCGTCGATCTTCGGGACCGGGTCGGAGGACTACTTCAACTACTCGTGGTCGTCGCCGGACATCTTCCTCTATCCCTACTGCGGCCAGCCTCGCAACGATGGTCCTGGCAATCGGGGCTTCGTCACGGACTATCGCTGGCACATCCTCGACCCGATCCCGTTTCGTCAGAGCCTGCGGTTCTACATGGAGCTGTACAGTCACGAGCGGACGCCGAGTGTCTCGTACGCCCGCATCGGATACCACTACGCCCGCCCAGGGCTGACCGACGACCATCTGGCTATCACGCCGGCGGACCTGCGAGCACCCGAGCTGCCTGTGGGCTGGCAGCCGGCGGCGCGGATGGGGGCGGCCAACTCGGTATTCTACACAAGCGAGGACTGCCTCGCCGACAGGCAGAACACGCATCTGGACGACGGCGCGCTGTGGGCCGGCGGCAAGCTGCTGGTCTGGACGCCAAAGAACGCCGGCGAGCGCAAGAGTTTCAAACTCGCGATTGAGGCCGCTGGCAGGAAGCAGATCAACGTGGCCTTCGCTATGACGCCCCGATCGGGCAAGGTGGCGTTCTATCTCGATGGCGAGCCGCTGCCGCTGGCGGATCGATCCGCGCAAGTCGATCTCTACCGGCCGTATCGCACGCTGCTGCGCCGTGTGGCGCTGCGGCCGGGCGAGCTGACGGCGGGCGAGCACACGTTGACGCTCGAATGGACCGACACCACCGGCCGTGTCGCCGAGCCGGAAGTGGGCATCGACTTCTTCTGGGTGCAGCGGCAATAGCGCAACCTTCTGACAAGAGTAAAGGAAGACCGATCGATATGAGCTTCGATTTTGATACCGTGCCGGACCGCCGGGGCACCGACAGTCTCAAATGGCATCGCTACCACAGTCGGGACATCTTGCCGATGTGGGTGGCCGATATGGATTTCCGGGTCGCGGAACCTGTGCTGGAGGCGCTGCACGCGCGCGTCGAGCATGGGGTGTTTGGATACGCCGTAGCGCCGAAGGAGCTGGTAGAGGTGCTCGTCGCCCGGATGGTGCGGATGTATCAATGGAAGATCGAGCCGGAGTGGATCGTGTGGTTGCCCGGGCTGGTGCCGGCGCTGAACCTGGCGTGTCGGGCCTTTGGCGACGACGGTGACGAGGTGCTGACCTTCACGCCGGCCTACCCGCCGTTTCTTGCGGCCGCGCCGCTGTCGCACAGGCAGATGAAGGTCGTCCCGCTGCGGCGGGAGGGCAGGCTATGGACCTTTGATCTCGAACGATTCGAGAGCGAATTGTCCGCGCGGTGCAGAGTGCTGCTGCTGTGCAATCCGCACAACCCGGTCGGCCGACGGTACGAGCCGGACGAGTTGCGGGCCGTTGCGGAGATCTGCCTGCGGCACAACATCGTGATCTGCTCGGATGAAATTCACTGCGACCTTGTCCTCGACGGCGGCCGGCACACTCCGACCGCTTCGCTTGGCGAGGAGATCGCCGCCAACACGATCACGCTGATGGCGCCGAGCAAGACGTTCAATATTCCGGGCCTCAACTGCGCCTTCGCCGTGATCCCGAATGCCGACCTTCGCCGACCCTTCAAGAAGGCCCGCGAGGGGATTGTCCCCGGCACCAACGCTTTGGGCTATGCGGCCGGCCTGGCGGCGTACCGCGACGGCGAGCCGTGGCGAACGGCGCTGATCGAGTACCTGCGCCGCAATAGCCGTCTCGTGTATGAGACAATCAACAATGAGATACCCGGGCTGTCGATGGATGAGGTCCAGGCGACGTATCTGGCGTGGATCGACACGAGGCAATTGGGTCTGGCCGAGCCGGGCAGGTTCTTCGAGCAGGCCGGTGTGGGCCTCTCGGACGGCAAGGATTTTCAGGGCCCGGGCTATGTGAGGCTGAACTTCGGATGCCCCCAGAAGACGCTGCGCGAAGGCCTTGCCCGCATAAGACGCGCTGTCGATAAACGGATGCACTGACGCGACTGATTTCGGAGACTGCCACTATGAAGCTGCTCTACTGGATTTCTTGCCTGATCGTGCTCTCACCATCGCTTGCCTTTGCCGTCGAAACGACGCAAGACGACTACGGTGCACCCGCCGTCGAGGTGAAACAGGAGGCGGACCGATGGATTTTGCAGGGCCGCCGCAGCCGCGTCGAGATCTATCCGGCCGATCTGCACATGACGCTCAGCGCCGGCGGTCGCACGTGGTCCACAGTGGCTTCCTTCAAGGGCGACCTCGTCGCCGAGGCGGACGGCCAAGCGTATGCGCTTCGCCTGGCCGACGCAAAGAGGGCGGAAGTCTCGCCGTACCACACTGGATTCAAGAGTGGCGTGAAGATCGCCCTGCGAGGCTTTGCCCACGAGGGGACGGAGATCGATCTATCGGTCGCGCTGTTCGCCTGCCTGGAAGGGCCGCAGGAAGACCTGGTCTGCGAACTGGTGGCCGATGAGAGCCGTTCTCAGGTGCTGGAGTGCTTCTGGCCGCCGGCACTGACGGACAGTTCGTTTGACACGACGATCGTCCCGTTCATGCAGGGGATGCTCCTGCCGAAGGACTGGGCCCAGAGAGTCTACCTCTACGACACAATGAGCTACGGTCGCGGCCTGTACATGCCCTGGTGGGGTCATCAGCAGGCCGACTCCGCGCTGCTCACCCTGATCGAGACGCCCGACGACGGGGGCTGCCGCTTCGATCATCCGGCGGGCGGGCCGACGCGCATGCAGATGCGATGGGTCCACTCGCTGGGGCAATTGCGCTACCCGCGACGCGTCCGCCTGTGCCTCTTCGACAAGGGCAACTACGTGGACATGGCCAAACGCTATCGCACGCACGTCCGACAGACCGGCCACTTCGTCTCGCTGCAGGAGAAGATCGCCCGCACGCCGCTTCTGGCGAAGCTGATCGGCAGTCCCGTCGTCCACACGGGCATCCTGACACACATCCAGCCGGAATCACAATACTACAACAAGGACGACCCCGCGAAGAACCATGTTCTGATTACCTTCGACGAGACGGCGACGCACCTGCGCCGATTGGCCGAGAAGGGCGTGCCGCGTGCGTACGTCCATCTCGATGGCTGGGGCTTTCGAGGCTACGACAACCTGCATCCGGACGTGCTGCCGCCGGGGCCGGAGGCGGGCGGCTGGGACGGCATGAGGCGGCTCGCACAGACTTGTGACGACCTCGGCTACGTCTTCGCCATCCACGATCAGTACCGGGATTACTATCTCGACGCCAGGTCGTACGACCCGAGGCACACGATCATCGAGCGTGACGGAAGCCGGCCTATGCACGGCATCTGGTACGGCGGCAAGCAGTCGATCCTCTGCCCGCGACTGGCGCCGGGACACGTGAAGAAGAACTATAGCGCCCTTCTGGACCACGGCATCAAGGTGCGCGGCGCTTATCTCGATGTCTTCGCGGTGGTGCCTCCCGACGAGTGTTACAGCCCCGAGCACCCGGCGACGCGCACCGACTGCCTGACGTATCGCGGGATGTGCCTGGACTTCATCCGCTCGACCGGCGGCGTCGTCAGCTCCGAGGAGCCAGCCGACTGGGCGATCCCGCACCTCGACCTGGTCCATCACGGGCCGTACGCCCTGACGCCGGGGCCGGGCGAAGGGCCGGCGATGGGCGTTCCCGTCCCGCTGTTCAATCTCGTCTACCACGATGCACTGCTCGTGCCCTGGTCGATGACCAAGGGCGGCTGGGGCATCCCCGACAACGATTGGGGCTACCTGCACGGCCTGGCCAATGCAGGTCTGTCCTACATCTCGCTGGATCCGGGCGAGGCCGAGCTCGAGCGGGTGCGGACGATGTGCGCGCTGCACGAGCGCGTCGGACGGCTGGAGATGACCGGGCACGAGTTCCTCGACGAATCCCGCCGCAAGCAGCGCACGACCTTCGCCGACGGCACGACGGTCACGATCGATCTTGAAGCCGACACCTTCGAGATCTCGCCGGCGCTGTCGTCATCCGGCCCAATCGTTCGCGACCGCGACGCCAAGTACATCGGCGCCAGGCGGAACTATCACTTCGATGGCGCGATCTCCCGCGCCGTGCTGGAGAATTACCTGGCTCGCGCGATCACCATGAGCGAATTCCTGCACGGCCAGGGCAATGTGGACGACAACATCCGCATGCTCGAGAACATCGGCGCCAAGTTCATCGGCCGGGCCATCTACCGCTGGGGCGGCGAGGCCGGCCTGGAGAACCTGCTCGTCCGCGCCAGGCCCATCGCCGAGCGGATGCACAAGATCGATCCGAACATCATCCTGCAGGCCGCCGCCTTCGAGATCGTCAGCGAGCAGGTCAACCGGATTCCCATTCCGGCGAGCCTCTTCGAAGAGTTCGGCCTCGAACCCGAGCAGCGAAACTTCCGCTACGAGGCCATGCTCTATCCCGACGGCCACCGCGTCGATCAGTGGCGGCCCGGCTCGTCCGTGCCGGACATGAGCCGGCTGGAAACGCGGATGTGGTTCACGTACCTCTGCCAGCGGTACATCGACATCGGCGTCGAGGCAATCCACTTCGGGCAGGTCGAGATCATGGACGACCGCGATCCCGACCACGTCCACTGGCGTGACATGATGCAGCGCGTCCGCGAATATGCCCGCCGACACGCCCGCCGGCACATGGTCATCTGCGACGCACACGTGCCCGGCGGCGGCATCGTGCACGACGCCAAGCTCATGTTCGACCTGCACTCATTCCCGCTTCGAATCGACGAGGTCGTCGAGCATCCGCAGCAGGGCGTCTTGAAGGTCGGCTACCTCGACAGCCTCTTCGGACGCAGCAAGGGCGGCGTGACACCGAGCGGCTGGTCGTGCGAGAGCCTGCCTTATCTCGTCGAGCTGGACAACTTCGGTCGAAGCGGACGCGAAGGCCAGAACATCGGCGCCCACTGGATCTGGGGCTACGACGAGATCTGCTGGTTCGCGCACCAGAGCCTCGAATACCGCAATCAATGGCTGCGCTACGCCTGGGACTGGATCTGCCGCCACGACCGCAACGGCTACCTCCAGATGCCCGGCAGCCGCACGCTCGCAGCGCCCGTCGGCGATGTGCACTGGTACTGGGCCAACACCCCCAGCGACGCCGTGCCAACCGGCTTCAGCCAGGAAGAAACCATCAAAGCCATCTGGGCCGACGAACCCTAAACGACACATGGCAGCCGCGGAAGCGAAGGCTTTGGGATGACTCGTGATCGGATGCGTCTGTGTGAGTGAGAGACTGCTATGAAGACTGCTTTTCTGTTGATGGTAGGGGTGGTCTTCGGCTTGGCTCCGACGGCGTGCCGGGGCGCGTCTCCGGCAGATCACTGGATCGTAACGGTAACCGGCGGCGAAGTTCGCGGCGTCGTTGAAGACGGTGTCGCGTCGTTCAAGGGCATCCCGTTCGCCGCGCCGCCGGTTGGCGAGTTGCGATGGAAGGCGCCGCAGCCGGTCGTGCCGTGGAACGGCGTGCGGGAGGCTGACAAGTTCGGGCCACCGCCCATGCAGTCGGCCCTCTTGACGATCTTGTACCGGGCCAGGCCCAGCGAGGACTGCCTGTATCTCAATGTTTGGACGGCCGCGAAGGACGCCGGCGAGCGCCGCCCGGTCATGGTCTACATCTACGGCGGGGCGTTCAACGGCGGGGCCGCCAACACCTACGATGGGACCAGCTTCGCCAAGAAGGGTGTCGTGCTGGTTATACCCAACTACCGCGTCGGTGTCTTCGGTTTCCTCGCTCACCCCGAACTCAGCGCCGAGAGCGGCAAGGGCTCCGGCTGCTACGGCATCCAGGACCAGATCGCCGCTTTGCGCTGGGTGAAGGAAAACATCGCTCAGTTCGGCGGCGATCCGTGTAACGTGACGGTCTTCGGCCAGTCGGCGGGCGGCATGTCGGTCTCCATCCTCACACAGTCGCCGCCTGCCAGGGGACTATTCCATCGGGCCATTTCCCAGAGTGGCGGATCGATGGCCCCAATCAAGACCGTTGCCGACCAGGAGAACGTCCTTGTCCCCGGGCTCGCCCTGGCGGAGCAGACGGGAAAGGCGTTTCTTGCCGACCTCGGGGCGGCCGACCTCAAGGCGGCCCGCGCGCTCAGCGCAAACGCCATTCGGAAAGGCAAGGTCAATAGCTTGCCCTGGCCCGTGGCCGACGGTGAGACGATCGTCGGCGACAACCCGCTCGAGTTGTACGAGCGAGGGCAGTTCAATGACACCCCGGTGCTGGTCGGGACCAACTCCGACGACGCGTTGTTTGGCTCGAGACTGACGCCGGGGGCGTTCGAAAAGCGCATGCGAGAGCAATACCCCCTCGCGGCCGAGGAGATCCTCGCGGCGTATCCGCACGCGACAAAGGCGGAGGCCGCGCGGTCCACCCGTGATATCGCACGCGATGTGCTCTTTGCATGGCCGAGCTGGGCGTGGGCAAAGATGCAGTCGCAGCACGGGAAAGGCAAGGCGTACCTCTACTACTTCGACGGCGCCGACAAGCCGGGTGAGGCTGGCCACGGGGCGGAGGTTCGCTACGTGTTCGGCGAGCTGAGCGGCGGCTTGTTCAGGCGGGCTGTCTCGCCCGAGAAGCGTGCGATGTCGGAGGCGATCATGTCCTACTGGGTCAATTTTGCGACCACTGGCAACCCCAATGGCCCCGGCTTGCCGCTGTGGCCCGCGTTTGACGCAGAGACGATGAGCACCATGATCTTCAGCAAGACGCCGCAGGCGGGCCCGACTCCAAACATCGAGAAACTCAAGGCCTTCGACGCCTACTACACCAGGTTGAGAGAACAGCGCCGCAAGTGAGCGGTGGCGAACGTCTCACGGGGCCGCGCATGTCCCGGTAGGCCCGGTCAGTTGCGGAGCACCTGGCAGTGGGTCCGCAGCAGGGCTCGGATGTCCACGAGGTCCGCTTCGGAGGCGAGGTACGCCCGCAGGGCGGCCAGCCGCTTGTCCGCCTCCGCGTGGCTCGTCGGATAGGCGAACAGATACTTGATCGACGCATCGACGGCGCCTGCCGTGTCGCCGGCGGCCTCGGCCTGCTGGGTTTGTATGACAAACCGCTGCCCGTGCTTGCCGGCGGCGGTGTCGAGCGCCTTCTTGAGCCGGCCGGCCGCGTTGTTGACCGCCGCTTCGAGCAGGCGCGTATCGTCGGGCAGTTCCAGCGGGTCCTCCGGCACGTTCCGCGCCGGGTCGGCCGAGACGAACTGGTCCGACTGGGTGTGCTGGCCCTCGATCCGCTCGGCAAGAAACACCTCGCCGGTGGCGGCGTCGAGCATCTTCAGCATGCAGCCGACCTTGGCCGTCCACGTCGCTGTGTGGATCGGGTACTGGAACGCGACCATGTGCGGCACGAGCACCTCCTTGGGCGTCATCGCCACACGCATCTGGGCGGCCCCCACGTCGGTCGCCGCGTTCACCACGCGCTGCTTCGCCTCGTCCACCTCGGCGCGGGCCCTTCGCCTGGCGGCCTGTGCGGCGGCATCGTGCGGATCGGCGTGATCGTACCGCGCCAACCTCGCCTCGGCCTCGGCCAGCCGCTGTCGCGCCCGGTCGAAGTCTCTCTGCGTGTGATCGAGCACGGCGACGGCCTCAGCGTACTCCGGATTCGGCTCGGGCACGTACCCGTCCTGATAGGTCGATTCGCCATGGCCGGTCTGCTTCGTGTCGGTGGTCACCTTGGCTTCGAGCACCTGCCCGACGAGCAGGGCATCGACTCCGCGCAGCCTGCCGGCCGGCACGCGGTACTGCGGATCGACCAGGTCGGTGGCGCTGAGCTGCTGCTCGTCGAGGATGGTCTGCAGGTCCGCCCGCTCGACCAGCGTCAGGTTGGCCGGGCGCGTCCGCGTCAGGTGCTCCAGCGAGATCGATCCGAGCGTGTCGGCGATGGCCTGCTGCTCCGGGCTCGCGCGGAAGCCGATGAACCCCACCGTGTAGTGCACCGCCTGCTGCACCTGCCCGATGCACTGGCTGAGCTGGCTTCGCGCATCGTAGTTGTCCGGCTCGTAGCCCAAGGCGATCACGGCATGGAACACAGCGCAGCCGTCGGCGGCATCTTGTGCGTATCGTTGCGAGGCCTCCAGATGGCGTTTCGCGAGCGTCGCCCTCGCCTCGGCGATCAGGGCGGTCACGCCAGCGGAGCCGGGCAATAGATCGTTGCTCTTGAGAAACAGACGCAGCGCTGTGGCGTAGTCGCCGCTCGCTGTGGCCTGTCGGCCCTGAGCGATCCAGCGGTCGCACACCGCCTGCCGGGCCTGCTGAAGCAGGCTGGCAAGGTCCGGGTGCATCGCATACAGTTGCCGCGCCTGCTCCAGGACGCGCAGCGCCTCTTCGCAGTCGCCCCGGCCCAGCAGCGTCCGCCCGCGTGCGATCAGCTCCGCCGCCTCGCGCCGGTCCTGCACGGCTTGCAAGACGTCCTTGGCCTCTCGGCCGTCGTCGCGGTAGTCCAGCGCCGTCTGCGCCTCGGTGACCGCCGCCTCCAGGTCGTTCCCATACAGGCGGTCCCTGGCCCGGCCCAGATAAAACTGATACGCCCGCTCCTGAATCTGTTTGAGGTCGCCCTGTCCGCCGGGCATCGTCTTGTTGATGCGCAGCGCCTCTTTCATCCGCGCCACCGCCGCGTTCCACTGCCCCTGCTCTGCCAGGGACATCGCCTCAGCGCGCAGCCTCTCCGCGTCGCCGATCGCCGTCGCGACCCGCTGACTCAACGATCGGTACAACGGCTCGGTCGGACAACACCGGACGCTGCGCTCGATGAAGCCCTGGGCGCCGCTCAGGTCGGCCTGCCCGAAGCAAAGCTCCGCCTCGCGATAATAGAACTGGCCCGCGCGGCGCTTGGTTTGTTCGAGTTCCTCGCGGTAGCGGTCGGCGGTCTTGCGGTTGTTGCCCTTCTCCGCCAGCTCGATTGCCGTTTCCAGCTCCTCGATCGCCTTCTCGTACTGGCCCTCCTGCGAGAGCCGGGTGGCCTTCTTATACGCCTTCTTGTGCGCGCAGCCCGTCGCGATCGGAAGGACCGACATCACCACCAACAGGCCCAGCAGTGTGCCCATCCTGCGGCGTCGATTCGCTCGTGTAGTCCGCCTCATTTCGCCCCGCCTTTCTTGCCGTCCATATCCAACCACATCGTCACATCGGGCCCCATTCTACCGCCTCCGCCCTCCGCCGCAACCGCCGTCGAACCCCAACACAACGCCCTTCCACCGCTATAAGGCCGCCACCGCCCCGCCCGTCACGATCCATTGCAAGTGCATAGCACAAATGATAACGTCCCGCAACGAAATCAGATAGACCTGCCACGCGGCGCCGCCAATTGGGTATTTCCATCGCCACCCGCAACGCCTGGGCAATTACAGCTCGCCAGGGTTCATCGCCGACATGAAAGGCGATCAGCCTCTGTTCTCCAGCCGTTGCGTGATCCATGCAGGATCGCGACGCATGGGAAGCACGGCGACGACATACGC
>JAAYBA010000219.1 GCA_012719085.1 Planctomycetota bacterium | reverse complement strand
CCCGAATCAAGGCCGCCGCTAAATCATCTGTCCGGCTCGCCCGCATCGGCGCGGCGATTTCTTCTTTGATGCCGAGGCCGCTGCCCTGTACCATGCCGCGTAGGGGCGAATCATGATTCGCCCCTACATGGAATTGGCGAAAGGTACGAAAGGTGTCCGGTACCTTTTTTCGATTCCTCCTCCAATCGCTGGTCGAAAAAAGGTATCGGACACCTTCAGGTTCCTTATGGCCAAACGTGAGTATCTGACCGCCCCGTTGCCGTCGGCGAAGATGCCTACCGGCATCCCCTACATCCTGACCAACGAGGCCGCCGAGCGATTCGCCTTCTACGGCATGAGTTCCATCCTCGTCGTGTTCATGACGAAGTACCTGATGGGAAGCGACGGCGTCCTGTCCGTCATGGGCGACGAGCAGGCCAAGAAGTGGTTCCACCTGTTCACCGCCGCCGTCTACTTCACGCCGTTGCTCGGCGCGTTGCTCAGCGATGTCTGGCTGGGCAAGTATCGCACGATCGTGATCTTCTCCATCGTGTACTGCGTGGGCTTTGCGGCGATGGCGTGGGACCACACGCGGGTCGGCCTGGGCTTGGGGCTCGTGCTGATCGCGCTGGGCTCGGGCGTCATCAAGCCATGTGTCTCGGCCAACGTGGGCGACCAGTTCGGCCAGAGCAACAAGCACCTGATCTCGAAGATGTATAGCTGGTTCTATTTCTCCATCAATCTGGGCGCCTGCATCTCGATGCTGGCCTGTCCCTGGCTGCTGGACAAGTACGGCCCGGGCGTCGGGTTCGGCGTGCCGGCGGCGCTGATGGTGTTCGCGACCGCAGCGTTCGTGGCCGGAAAATGGAAATACGTCCACATCCCCCCGGCCGGCGAGAGAATCATCCGCGAGGTGCTCCAGAAGGAGACGCTGAAGATCCTGGCCCGTCTGTGCGTGATCTTCGTGTTCGTCTCGATGTTCTTCGCGTTGTTCTATCAGTCGCAGTCGGCCTGGGTCTTGCAGGCCGAGAAGATGAACCTCCGATGGCTGGGCGTCAACTGGCTGCCCGCGCAGGTGCAGTTCGTCAACTCGTTCTACATCATCCTGATGATCCCGCTGTTCAGCTATGTGATCTATCCGGCTCTGAATCGCGTGTTCCCGCTGACGCCGCTGCGTAAGATCGGAATCGGCATGTTCGTCACTGCGCTATGCTTTGTCGTGCCGGCGTGGGTCGAGAACCGAATCGCCGAGGGCCTGGCGCCGAACATCGGCTGGCAATTCTTTGCCTACGTGCTCCTGACGGCCGGCGAGATCCTGGCCTCCATTCCTGTCCTGGAGTTCGCCTACACCCAGGCGCCCAAGAAGCTCAAGACCTTCGTGATGAGCCTGTATATGCTGGCGATCTCGCTGGGCAACGTCTTTTCAGCCCTCGTGAACCACTTCATCCAAAACGAGGATGGATCGAGCAAGCTGCCCGGCGCCAGCTACTACTGGTTCTTCGCCGGCGCGATGCTGGTGACTCTGGTGCTGTACATCCCGGTCGCCATGCTCTATCCGGTCAAGGAATACATCCAGGACGAGAAGGCATAGATACCGCATGGGCTACCGGATGATGCCGAGGTAGCGGCCCATCCAGTAGGGCAGAAGGTAGACGTCCCCGCTGAACTCGTATCGGCCGCCCGCACCGCCGTCCAGCCGGAACGCATTGCCGTTGTGCTTGCTCATCGGCCGTT
>JAAYBA010000218.1 GCA_012719085.1 Planctomycetota bacterium | reverse complement strand
TACAGCGAGGCGTGCTCTTGTCGGTCGGCGGCGATGAAGAGGGAGAGTTGGCTCAAGTCAGGGGCAGGCCGGGCATGGCTGGATGAGACCTTCGGTAGAGCGAGTCCGCCGCAGGCGGATTAACCGCCAGGTCGTAGGTTCTCCCGGTCTATCGGGATACTCGGGGAGTTCCCCTCATCCGCGACGCTGCCCGCAGGGTCGGTTCTCCACCCACGTGTCCCGCGACCCCCATCGCTTTTCAAGACGGAGGAGATCCACAATGGAGCGAAGGCATTGACAACGCGGCAGCCGCAGGCATAATCTATATAGTCAAACCCGGTCTTTTTTCAGGCGTTGTGCCATAGTCGGGTCCCAACAAGGGTGATGAAGCAGGAGGAGTAAGAAATGCAGAGCGCGCGGGGTGTTTCCGGGGCCATTCTAATCGCCACCATCATCGTCTTCCTCGCGGTTCCATCAGGCGCAAACCTCGTTTACAGCAACTTCGGCTCAGGGATCCCGGGAGGGGGCTACGGAATAGGCACCTATGGCCCTGGGAATTACGCCTATGCCTCCTCGTTCTCCGTAACCGGTACCGAGTCGTACACGCTCGATCGTATCGAACTGGCGGCAGCGCTGTCGTTCGGACTCAACCAATTGAACGTGTCTCTCATGGCCGACGCGGCCGGGCTGCCGGGAACCGTCCTGGAGTCGTTCTCGTTCACGGACCAGATGCCTCCGCATGGCGATCCGGATACTGTGGTGGGGGTGTCTGCCACGAATCCCTTGTTGACCGCCGGGTCCACCTACTGGCTCGCCGCTTTTGCTCCGAATGACACTGGAGCGGTCTGGTGGTGTACTTCGCCGGAAGTCTATGGCAGCAATGCAAACAGTGTCGATGGCGGCTCGTGGTATGCGGAAACCACCTGTATGCCCGCCTTCGAGATCAGCGGTACGCCGGTCGCAACGGTCGTCCCGGTCCCCGGTGCCATGCTCCTCACTTCCCTCGGCCTGGGCATGATCGGCTGGGTACACAGACGGCGCGCCGCCTGACGCCGACGTCTCAGCACCCCAGGGTGCCTTCTCAACCAACTATGTTCCGTCCCATTCTGCTGCTTGGGACATGAACGACGTGGCATGCCCGGGGCCCGGCGTGTGGTAGCGGCAAACGCACTTGCCCAGCGCGGATGCTCTACCGCCGGATCACCACGCACCGCCCCCGGCATGCCCGCAAATCCCCGCTGAGGGGTTGGCCCGCCGAGCACTTGACGATAGGATAGTCCCCAGCCCGGTTCGATCCCAGTCAGGAGTGCTCCCATGATGCGTAGCCACGAAATGCCGCGAAAGCCGAGACCCACAAGTCTCATCCTGGTCGTGCTTCTCTGCCTGGCCACCTTGGCGGCCGCCCAGCCCGACGGAGCCAGTCTCTTCGTCTCCCCCCAGGGCGACGACGCCAACCCCGGAACCCAGGCCCGCCCCTTCCGCACGCTCGACGCCGCCCGCGACGCCGCCCGCCGGACCGACCGCTCCCAGCCCCTCACCATCTGGCTCCTCGCCGGCACCTACGAACGCACCGAACCCCTCCGCCTGACCCACGCCGACTCGGGCACACCCGACCACCCCGTCACCTATCGTCCCTGGCCCGACGAGCAGGTGCGCATCGTCGGAGGCAGGGCGATCGAAGATTGGCAGCCCGTCACCGATCCCGACATCCTCCGCCGCCTCGCCCCCGAAGCCCGCGACCACGTCCTCCAGGCGGATCTTAAGCGACTCGGCCTCACCGACTTCGGCCCCGTCAAAGGCGGGGGTCTCGAACTCTTCTTCGACGACCGCCCCATGACCCTGGCCCGCTGGCCCAACGAAGGCTTCGTCAAAATCGTCGGCCTCGTCGAACCCGACACCGTCAACGTCCGCGGCACCAAGGGCAGCAAGACCGGCAAGTTCATGTACGAAGGCGACCGCCCCAGCCGCTGGCTCGAAGAAGACGACCCTTGGGTCCATGGCTACTGGTTCTGGGACTGGTCCGACGAACGCCAGCAGATCGAATCGATCGACCCCGACCGGCGCGTCATCTCCGTCGAGCCTCCCTATCACAGCTATGGCTACCGCGTCGGCCAATGGTTCTATGCCATGAACCTGCTGGCCGAACTCGACGCCCCCGAAGAATGGTACCTCGACCGCGACACCGGCATCCTCTACTTCTGGCCCCCACGCCCCATCGCCGAAGCCCGCGTCGTTGTATCCGTCGCCGACGGCCTGCTGGACCTCAGCCGCGTCTCCAACGTGACCTTCGAAGGCCTCACCTTCGAGGCCTGCCGTGGCACCGCCGTGACCCTCTCCGATTGCACCCACACGTCCATCGTCGGCTGCACCCTCCGCAACCTGGGCGACTCCGCCGTCACCGTCGCCGGCGGCGCCGACAACCGCGTTGCCTCCTGTGACATCTACCAGACCGGCAAAGGTGGCATCACCCTTAGCGGAGGCGACCGCGCCGCGCTCACCCCTGCCCGCCACGTCGCCGAAAACAACCACATCCACCACTTCGGCCGCTGGAACCGCATGTACACGCCCGCCGTCTCCCTCTCCGGCGTCGGTTGCCGCGCCGCCCACAACCTCATCCACGACGCCCCCCACATGGCCATCGGATTCAGCGGAAACGACCACACCATCGAGCTCAACGAAATCCACCACGTCTGCCTCGAATCCAACGACGCCGGCGCCATCTACGCCGGACGCGACTGGACCATGCGCGGCACCGTCATCCGCCACAACTACCTCCACCACATCGTCGGCTTCCAGGCCAAAGGCTGCGTGGGTGTCTACCTCGACGACATGTTCTGCGGCACCGAGATCTATGGCAATCTCTTCTATCAGGTCACCCGCGCCGCCTTCATCGGTGGCGGTCGCGACTGCACCGTCGCGAACAACCTCTTCGTCGACTGCCGTCCCGCCCTCCACATCGACGCCCGCGCCATGAACTGGGCCAGTGGCAGCGTCGCCACCACCATGACCGACCGCCTCAAAGCCATGCCCTACGCCTCCGACCTCTGGCGCCGCCGCTATCCCCAGCTCGAAGGCATCCTGAACGACGAACCCGCCGCCCCCAAGGGCAACCTCGTCGCCCGCAATCTGTTTGTCGCAGGCCGCTGGGACGACGTCTACAAAGAGGCCCGCCCCTACGTGACCTTCACCGACAATCACGTCACCCAGGCTGGCGTCCACCTCGAAAACCCGCCCGACTTCACCTCGCTCCAGACCGAAGCCGCCAACCACATCCCCAACTTCCACCCCCTCCCCCTCACCCAAATCGGCCCCCACCCCCGCAACTAATCAATCATCAATCCCTCACCCCCCTCGACGGGTGGCAGCCGCAAGCGCAGCTTGCCGATGGCCGTTACGCTACCGCCGCATCACTACACACCACCCCCGCCACGCTCGCGTCCTGCCCTCCCGTTGCCATGCTGCTGGTCGATGCGTGCATCGGCAAGCGGATTGTCAATCGCACCCCTGAACGTCTGTTCGTAGTTCTCGTGGAAGTGGCGCTGGTGACCACTGGTTTGCACCTGCCCCATGTTTCTGGCCCGTCTCCAGTCAACCCAAACGCATAGAATCTGTGGTTGGACGCAGGCGAGCGAACCTGCGTGGATTGCTCAGACGCCCAGCAGTAGCTTGGCGGTGCCGACAAACAGCTTGTTGCTGTGAGACGGCGGCGAGGAATCGCCAGATGTCGGCGTCGTTGAGCGCGGCGACGAAATCGGCCGTCTCCGCAGGGTGGACCGCCTCGACCACTTCGCGGAGCGTAACGAAATCACCGCTGTCGATCAGTTCCAGCAATTCGGGCGCGAGGATAGGGTTGGTCATAGCTGCCTTCCTTTCTGTCCAGGGCAGGGCCGCAAAGGCGGAAAGGACAGGCCCGGAAGGCAGGCGGGGTCAGGCAGGTGGGGCTATGCCATCGCACCTCCCGCTGTCAGGCTCGTTCCGCGCAGTTCGGCCGCTCTGCTGCGACACGGTCCAGGGTCGTCGCCCGAGGGCTCCGTGGCGGTCAGGCTGCTGCCGATCTCACACATGGCTGGTTTGACCTCAATTGTCCCCAATTCGGTCGATCCCACGGCGGGATCTGGCCACCGCAAGCATAGCTTCTCCCATCCAGGGACGCAAGTTGATTCTCCCCCCGGCGGGGGTATGGCAGTCGCGGGTCTGATCGCCTCCTGTTGCGATCGCTCCGCCGGCCCTCATGATGCCTGCGCCGAGGCGTCTTCAGGATGTCAATGAAGCCAAACATTCCCAGTGAAATTAAGGTGTTTTTGCTCGGATCGTTTCGAACCGCGCTGCGGCACGTCCCCGAATGAGTGGTTTGGGCCCGCTCAGGCGGCCTCAGGTCCGGAGCGCTGGGTCGGCCCTCGTCGCCATGAGCGGCCCCAATTCGCCTGTGCCGGCTTCGCCTGATTTACCGGACCGGGACTCCATTGAGGACGCTCCGACTTTCATGGGGACAAGGGCCGGAAAGTTCTCGTAAGTCTGGTAAAATGACTTGTTATTTGATTGACATTTTGAGTTGGTTTGGGTAAATTGAATGGACTGATAAGTATGCAATGTGCAGGGTAGTTGGGGCGAAAGAGAAAATAGTGCTTGACATTGTGCTGTAAACTTGGTACCTTGGGGCAGATGGGAAGAATGCGTACGGGCCGGGTGTTCTGCTGAAAGCGGAGATCCGGATGAGGCGGAGGTAGCTCTCAGACAACTGAGCGGGTAGTTCTTGATAGGTGCTGTTGCCAGGGAACAAGCGCGGGCCTGCCATGTGGCGTGCGCTGGGTACCGGGGGGTGATAAGAATGAGAAATCTGGCAAAGACTTTTCTGATTGTTGCGGCTTGCGTGACCGTCGCGGATGCCGCCGCCGTTGTGATGAACGTGCCGGTGATGCCCTTCGTGAGCGTGTCGTTTGAGGGCGAGCCGGCCAATTTGGGTACGGTTTGGGGACCTGGGCCGAGGTCGGTTCAGGTGGATTTGAGGGCTCGGGTTGTGGCGAATTGCCCATATCATGTTGCGGCCTCGTTTCAGAGTCTTCGGCATGAGAGGGGCAAGGCAGTGGTGTCGGGCAAGGATATGTCGGTGATGGTGAACGGACAGGAAGTTCCTATCGAAACGGGCCGGGTGCCGGTGGCTCGTTCTTCCTCGCCGACATCGTCCGGTGGAGTGGATATTCCGCTGGCCCTTTTGGTGAAGTTCAAGGGCATGGACCGGTATCCCCAAGGTCGCTATAGCGGCGCCTTGATCATCACGGTGATGCCTGGATCGTGACCGGTAGTGCGTATTGGCTCAGGAGTGCGTAAGTAATTCCGTCGGGCAGAAAGTGTTCATCAACAAAATAGTACATTGCCCAGGACCTATGGAAAGGTGCTATCCCCAATAGAGGCCCCCTCTACTTGGGATGGGGGAGAAAGGAGGTACGGTGATGACGCAATGACATCTCGCAGGCGAGTGGCCGCTTGCGAGCCGCCAAGAGAGGTTGGCCCCCTTGCGGCGGCATAATGATGTCAAGTGCCAAGTGGGAATGAAAATCGCAGGTCGAATTTGAATTCTGGGCCACGGCTTTTCGGACATGGAGCGGGCAGATCCGGAGGGGTCAGTGAATGAAACGTTGCCTGCTGCTGAGTGCGGCTTAGGTGTTTGTGGTGCCTAGCCGGATTTCTGGGTTTAGCTCCACTGGGTCGTATCGGCCAATTCGGAGCGAGGGTTAAGTTAGAAAGGAAGTGAAGATGTTGAAGAAAAGTCTTTTTGCGGTTGCACTGGTTGCGCTGCTGGCCTCGATGGCCCCAGCCGGTGAAATCAAGCTGAATAGCTGGCCGACCACGTATGTCCCGACGACGCTGACCAAGATCCCGGTCGTGATGGACATCGGGTACTGGGTCTACATCGCCGATCAGGACAAGCTGAAGATCAAGCTCGTCCAGACGAGTGCGGCCGGCGCCGGCAAGCACACCTACGAAGGCAACACCGATGTCAACATCAAATGCAACTTCGATCTGAAGTTGAGCACCTCGATCGCCGGCAATGGCGCGATCGAGGGTAACTTCAGCTCGTGGGTCACCCCGGACACCGTCTCGACCGGTGGCGGGACCGTCAAAGTGTATGCCAAGCTGACCGATGCCAACCTCGGCACCAGCGGTCTGAGCGCCGGCTTGAAAGACGTGCAGGTCGCGACCGTTACGGTCAAGGTTGCCCCCCAGTAATGGCAGCCATTTGATGGCAGG
>JAAYBA010000217.1 GCA_012719085.1 Planctomycetota bacterium | reverse complement strand
CAGGCATTGCGAGAGGGATTCAGCGCCAACTACTACGGCTCCGAGGTCCTGGTCGATCAGGCGTTCTCGCCCCTGGCGGCGCTGGTCAGTCCGGGCTATGCGGCGATCTGGTCGCTGCCGTTGCTCGTCCTGGTGGGCAGCATCGTGTTCCGTCTGGCGACGCGAACCAGTCCGGAGACGGTGGTGCGAAAGCGCCGGCGGCAGGCATGCTCGGCAGCCGTGCGCCGGCTTGGTACGGTGGCTTCGGCTGAGGCGAATCAGCGGCACGACCTGCTGATCGCCGCTCTGAGGGGCTATGTGGGCGACCGTTTCGACCGAACGGCCGGCTCGCTGACCGCCGACGACTGCTATGGCATCGTGCGAGAGGCCACCGGTGATGCGGACCTTGCCGAGCGACTTCGATCGAAGGTCTCCGAGTCGGAGGCGGCCCGCTATGCGTCGATCCACGCACAGGTGGACGCGACGCAGATCGAAGAGGCGATCGCACTGGTGAGGCAGGTGGAGGAGAAGGCGAGGCGATGAGGACTCATGCGGCGCACATCCTGCTGCTTGTGACGCTGGCGTTGGCCGGCGCGAATACGTCCTATGGGTCCGATACGTCCTATATGACCGATGGGACCTATGAGACCGATATTGCGCCTCTTTTGCGCGATCAGCTCTACGCGTTGTTGAACGAGGCGAACGCGGCATTCCAGCAGGCCAACGCCGCGGCCAACGCCCCGGGCCGGGCGGCCGAACTTTACGGCAAGGCCATCCTTCTTTATGAGAAGATCATTGAGCAGGGAAACGTCCGCAACGCCAAACTCTACTACAACCTCGGCAACGCCTATTTCCTGACCGAGGATATCGGACGGGCGATCCTGAACTATCGACGCGCCCTGGAGCTCGACAGCGGCGATGTGAACATCCGCAACAATCTGGCCTTCGCGCGAAGCCGGCGGATCGATCAGGTCAGCGCCCGCGCCGAGAAACGCGTGCTGGAAACCCTGTTCTTCTGGCACTATGACTTCTCGCCGCAGACCCGGCTCCTGCTGGGGAGCTTGTCTTTTGCCGGCCTGTGCATCGGCGCCACGGTGATCGTCTGGCGCGGACGCGGTCCGGTAAGTTCGGTGGTTGTGGCGCTGAGCGGGCTTCTGTGTCTGTGCTTCGTCGTTTCGATTGTGGTTGAGAGCCACCGGCGGTCCACGCGTTTTGGCGGGGTGGTCACCGCGCCGCAGATCGTGGCCCGGCAGGGGGACGGGCCGAATTACGCGCCCAGCTTCAAGGACCCCTTGCACGCCGGAACGGAATTCGACCTGATCGATCGGCGACCCGGCTGGTTCCATATCGAGCTGGCCGACGGCACCAAGGCGTGGGTCCCCGATACCGCCGCCGAGGTCATTTAGCCCCGACGCTTGACGCGGCACTTCGGTTTCGCGCGGTCCCCTCTGCGTCGGCGCGCCCCACCGCCCCCTCACCTCCATGTCCCTGAGGTCCCCGGAACGTCCGAGAAAGGACGGTCGTCAAGGAGGTCGTCAAACGACCGAAAGGCAAAAATGTGCAAAATAGCCAAAAGCTGATTGAGGCATGTCTTGGTTGCGCCGATCTACGTCGAACGGCAGAGCCGTGACCGGTGGGTCGCCCCTTGCGGGCTGATGTCACACCGCTGACGCGGCCGCCGGTGCAGGGGGTGTGCCGTGCACATTTGGACAGTCAGGGGCCATGAGGTTCGTATCAGATTGGAAAGTGAGGAAATGCCATGGGAAAGTCACTGATGATCGTCGATGACTCCGCCACGATGCGAAAGATCATTATGCGGACGGTCCGGATGTCGGGCCTGGAGTTCGACCGGACCGAAGAAGCGGGCAGTGGCGTCGAGGCCCTGCAGAAGCTCGAAGGCGGGCCGGTGGACGTGATCCTTTGCGACATCAACATGCCGGAGATGAATGGGACCGAGTTGGTCAAGAAGGCCCGCGAACTGGCCAGTTGCAGCGGGACGAAGATCGTCATGGTCTCCACCGAGAGCGCGCAGGACCTGATCGATCAGGTCATGAGCGACGGTGCCGACGGTTATATCACCAAGCCGTTCACGCCGGAGAAGTTTCAGGAAAAGCTGGCCCCGTTGCTCAACTGAGAATGCCAAACTGGTTTCCTATCGCGGAGGCGCAAGAATGATTACGACGATGTCTCTTCGAGACAGCCTGCTGGACAGTGCGAAAGAAGTGTTCGAGACCATGGCGTTCATGGCCCTGGAAGAGGTCCATGAGGACCAGGAGGCCCCGCGTCTTGAGGACGAGACGCTGTTGGGCACGATCACTTTCAAGGGCAGCCTGGAAGGGTGCCTGGCGATCTGCTGCGGCTGCCACTGCGCGCGGACGATCGGCGCCAATATGCTCGGCGCCGATCCCGACGAGCCCATGAGCGACGACGAGATGAGCGACGCCATCGGAGAGGTCGCCAACATGGTGATGGGCGCCCTGAAAGCCCGCGTTCAGGACGAGGTTGGAACGATGGAAGTGTCCATTCCGTCCGTCGTTCGGGGACGGGAACTCCGCAACAGTCTGGGCGATCGGGCGAGCAAGATCACCGTGACCGTGAACCTCGAAGAGGAGCACAGTGTGCAGTTTTCCCTGTTGTATCGGGAGAGCGGCGACTGACGATTCCGAATCGCCGATCGTGGAGTCACCCTTCCCGGTGAGTCGCGATGCGAGATTCGCAATTGAAGGCAAGGATCGGAAATGGCAGCCACAGCAACCGACATTGAATCACGTTTGGCCGAACTGTCCGATGCGTCGTTCGAGGCCTTCTGTGAGGACCTCGGCGCCATGTTCGACGCGGACGTGCAGTGCACGCGTCAGCAGGCCGGCGCGGGGACCGTCGAGGAGGTGCGCAAGCATTTCAAGAAGCTGGCGGCGGTGCATTTGGTTCAGGCCACAGGGGCGCTGAACGGGACGTTCCAGTTGTTCTTCGACCAGGGCGGCCTGTTCATCCTTTCGGGTTTCGTCGTGATGCTGCCGGAGAAGAAGATTCTCGACGACGTCAAGCGAGGTTCGATCGACGACGCGGACAACCTGACGGACGCCGCGCGGGAGGTCGGCAACCTGCTGGTGGGTTCGTGGGATCGAGTGTTTCGCGAGGACTGCAAGGGGCACGAGCATTTTCTCAAGACGAACACGTTCATCGGCAAGCCGTGGGAAGATCCGAGCAAGATCGAGCTGGTCGCCGACGAGGCGGTGCACTTCGCCGTCTATGAAATGAAGGTGGCGTCCTATCCCAGTTTCTGTTGCGCGGCGGTCTTTCCGAAGAAGGCGATCCACCCTGCAGAGAATGCCGTTGCTGCAGATGCCCCGGGACAAGCGTCCGCCGCGGATCCGTCGCCGGCCGAGGGTGCTACGCCGGTTTCGGCCGAACCGACCGCAGAGCCGACGGCGGCCGCAGAGCCGTCGCCCCAGGAAACGCCGACCGCGGTCGCCGAATCGGATCGTGGCAAGGCCGGGCCTGCGACCGCCGACGTCGCGACAGATCCGCAAGCCAAGACGTGCGCAGCGCCTGCGAAAGAGGCGCCGGTTCAGACCGAGGCCTCCGATTCGGAGGGCCTTACCGCTATTCCTGAGGACATCCAATCGATTGTGGAGACGGTGGTCGGATCGTCCCATGCGTCGACTCCGCCCGAGGAACGGAAGGTCCCGCCCCGGCCGCCGGTGAACGCGGCCCTGGCCGAGGCGAGCCCGTCGATTCTCGACCAGGTTCTGGCCGACTACACGGTCGGACCGGACACCAGCGCGCTGACCGATCTGCTGAACCTGCCGGCCAGGAAGATCATGACGTCCGAGGTGATCTGGTGCGATCCGGAGGCCACCGTGCAGGACGTGATCGAGCTGATGCAGCAGCACAGCACCGGCTACGTGCTCGTGGGACGCGACGGTGTGCTCGAAGGCCTGCTCTCGAGTTCGACGATTCAGGGGGCGATCAGCCCCTATCTGCGTCCGGTATTCGCCAAGTGGCGTCGTCCGGAAGATGATGCGACGCTGGGAATCAAGGTCAAGTGGATCATGAGTCGCCCGGTGCGCACCATCAAGCCGGACGCTGCGCTGGCCACCGTTATCGAAAGCATGTGCCGCTACGGCGGACGCTGTCTGCCCGTGGTGGATTCTCAATCCCAGGTGATGGGGGTCATTACCGTGTTCGATGTTCTGCTGCGCGTACTCGAAGCGGATCAGTCTCTCGCCTGGAAGGGCAAACCTCCGCAGACGATTCCCGTGTTGGTGTGAACAGGCTGAAAACCCCGTTCGATGCGATGGCGAAGAAGGAAAGACTCTGTGAAGAGCGAAAGAGATGGCGATGAACAAAGAGAATACGCTGATCCAACTGGTTGAGCAGGCGGCCTGCTGCGTCAACATGCTTGGTCCTTCGGATCTGTCGGATGCCGGGCAGCTCGATGAAATCCTCGCTCACATCGAGCGTGTGGTCCATGAGTTGGGTCGAGAGCCTGGTCCGCTGATGAGCCAGTTGGAGGGCGCGGCGGCCGACGCGACTCAGACGCTCAAGCAGGTCCTCCAGCAGGACGTGGAGGACACGTCGCTGGCGCTGGACACGATCGCCAAGGCCATTTGCAGCCTTCAGGGACTGGCCCGCAAGCTCGACGAACCCGAAGCATGTGCGCCCGCACCGTCCACGGCGGCCGAAGTCGCGCCGGAAGGTCCGACTGGTGGCGAGGACGATGCCGCGTCGCAGGCACAAGCGATGACGATCTCCGAGGAAGATGCACCGCTGGTGGTCGATTTCATCACGGAAGCCGCCGAGCACATCGAGACGGCTGAATCGGCGCTTCTCGAACTGGAGAATCATCCGGAAGACGGCGAACTGATCAACAAGATCTTCCGCGGCTTCCACACCATCAAGGGCATGGCCGGCTTTCTGAATCTGACCGAGATCGGATCGCTGGCCCACTCGGCCGAGAATCTGCTGGACCTGGCCCGCAAGGGCAAGCTGGTCCTGGCGGCCGAGAACAGCGACATGGTGTTCGCCTCGGTGGACATGCTCAAACGGATGCTCGCCGGGCTGAAGAAGTGCGTCGAGTCGGGCGCGCCGATCGCCACGCAGGACCAGCTTGGCGTTCTGCTTGAGACGCTGAAGGCGGCCGCCGAAGGCAGAACGCCCGCCGTATCGATCTGCCGGCCCCAGACCAAGGAAGACGACGAGAAGCTCGACGGGATCCTGGAGGACAAGGCCGAGACGAAGAAGGCGGCATCCAGCGGTGGGGCCGGACACGCGGCGGCCGAAGAGAAGATCAAGGTCAGCACCACGCGCCTCGACAACCTGATCAACATGACCGGTGAGCTGGTGATCGCGCAACTGATGGTGTCCGAGGAGATCAACACCGGCGCCGCATCGGTCCATGAACTTGCCCGCAAGGTGGCCCACCAGGGCAAGATCGTGCGCGAGTTGCAGGAACTGTCGATGTCCATGCGCATGGTCCCGGTCCAGGGCGTCTTCCAGAAGATGAGCCGACTGGCCCGCGACCTCTCGCGCAAGGGTGACAAGCGAGTGGATTTCGTCACCATCGGTGAGGAGACGGAACTGGACCGCACCGTCGTCGACAAGATCGCCGATCCGCTGGTCCATATGGTGCGCAACTCGCTCGACCACGGCATCGAGCCGAGCGAAGCCCGTGTTCAAGCCGGCAAGGACCCCACCGGGCACGTCGAGCTGCGGGCGTTTCATCAGGCCGGCAATATCGTTATCGAGATCGAAGACGACGGCAAGGGCCTCGACAAGGATCGCATTCTGAAGAAGGCCATCGACCAGGGCGTCGTCGAGCCGGGACAGGAACTTCCCGACGAAGAGGTCTTCAAGCTGATCTTCCACCCGGGGCTCTCGACCGCTGAGAAGATCACGAACGTTTCCGGACGCGGCGTGGGGATGGACGTCGTGAAGAAGAACATCGAGGCGCTGCGGGGCAAGATCGAGATCAGTTCGACTCCGGGCAAGGGTACGATTTTTACGATCCGGCTGCCTCTGACCCTGGCGGTCATCGACGGCCAGGTCGTCTCCATCGGTGATCAGCGTTATATCATTCCGATCAACGCGATCATCCGCAGCCTGCGTCCCACGGCCCAGCAGATTTCCTCGGTGCAGGGACGGGGCGAGATGGTCCTCGAACGGGGCGAGTTGATCCCGCTCGTGCGACTGTATCGTCTGCTCGGTGCCGTCCCGACCGAAGAAGATCCCACCAAGGCCCTGGTGGTCGTGGTGGAGGAAGACGGCAAGAAGTGTTGCCTGCTCGTCGACGATCTTCTGGCGCAGCAGCAGGTGGTGATCAAGAACCTCGGCGATGCATTGGGACGCGTACAGGGCGTCTCCGGCGGGGCAATCATGGGAGACGGGAGAGTCTGTCTGATTCTCGATATTCCAGGACTCGTGGCACTGGCCCAGGCCCAATAGCGGCGCCGGGCAGGGGGGATCTCTGCAATGAACATGTCGGTCTTACAGGATGTCGTGCTGGGGGAAGAGGAATTTCGCCAGATCAGTGATCTCGTTTACGATCACTGTGGCATCAACCTTCACGACGGCAAGAAGGAACTCGTGCGGGCCCGTCTGGCCAAGCGGCTTCACAACGGACGCTTCACGTCGTTTTCCCAGTACATCAAGTACGTGCTGGAAGACCCCACGGGCAAGGAATTTTCGATCCTCGTCGATTCGCTCAGCACGAACCTGACGAAGTTCTTTCGTGAAGAGCGGCATTTCGAATACATGCGCACGCAGTTGCTGCCGCGCCTGATGAAGGCCAAACAGAGCCGGGGACCGTTGCGGATTCGCGGCTGGAGCGCCGGCTGCTCGTCCGGCGAGGAGCCCTATTCCATTGCGCTGACTCTGCTCGAATCGCTCGGCGGCAAGGGACGATGGGACGTCAAGGTGCTGGCCACCGACGTCTCCACCCGGATTCTCGATCGGGCCAAGGCGGGCCTCTACGACAAGGATCGGATCGAGCCGATTCCGTTGCCGATGCGCAACGAATACCTGATCTGCCGGCGCGAAGGAACGAAGGAGCGGTATGAGGTTGGACCGGCGATGCGCAGTCTGGTGATCTTCCGATATCTGAACCTGATGAAGGACTGGCCGGTCAAGGGGCCGATCGACTTCATCTTCTGCCGCAACGTCATGATCTACTTCGACAAACCGACGCAAGCGCGCCTGATCCGTCGATTCTACGATTTGCTCGACTCGGGAGGCATCCTTTTCACAGGACACTCCGAATCGCTGACGGGAATCGAACACGCGTTCAAGTACGTGCAGCCAACCATTTATCAGAAGGCATAGGGGGTGGGCATGGTTAAGACGCGAATCGTCATCGACATCTCCGACGCGAAGGTCTCCAGCGACCCATCCGACGTGCTGGTCACCTACTCGCTCGGTTCGTGCATCGGCGTATGCCTGTACGACGCGGTTACGCGCATCGGAGGCATGCTGCACTATCAACTGCCTTCCTCGAAGATGGATGAAGATCGGGCCCGCAGCAAGCCGCTGATGTTTGCCGACACGGGCATGGCGCTGCTGCTGAACAAGCTGACGTCGATGGGCGCCAACAAGAAACGCATGCACGTCCGTCTGGCCGGCGGCGCAGCCATGGCCACGGGGCCGCAGGGGTTCGACATCGGCAAACGCAACTACCTGGCCATTCGCAAGATTCTCTGGAGCAACGGCATGTTCATCAATGCCGAGGACGTGGGAGGCAACGCCGCACGCAATCTCTATATGGATATGGCCGATGGAACCGTGACCGTGCGATCGAGCGGGCTGGAGAAGCACCTGAAATAGCGGGCCGCAGGTCACGACGGGTGTCGGGACCAACCGGCGCGGCAGGCACAGAAACGTTGAGTGATTGGATGAGGATGAACAGATGACGCTGACGCTGAACAAGAGCATACGGGTCCTGGTGGTTGACGATTCGGCGATCGTCCGCAAAATCCTCACCCAGGAACTGGGACGCCACCCCGGCATCGAGATCGTCGGGACCGCACCCGACCCCTACATTGCCCGCGACAGGATCCTGACGCTGGAGCCGGACGTCCTGACGCTCGACGTCGAAATGCCTCGCATGGACGGCATCACGTTCCTGCGCAAGCTGATGAAACACCGTCCGATGCCGGTCATCGTGCTCAGCTCTCTGACCCCGCAAGGGGGCAAGACCGCCATGGAGGCGCTCGAAGCCGGGGCCGTCGAGGTGATGTGCAAACCCAATGGCTCGTACAGCGTCGGCGATATGTGCGATGTCCTCGTCGAGAAGATCAAGGCGGCGTCTACCGCCCGCATTGCGGCTCGACCCGCTGCCGCCCCACGCAGCGCCGTTGCGGCGCCGCGACTGAGCATGACCGAGACCACGAACAAGATCTTCGCCATCGGCGCCTCCACCGGAGGGGTTCAGGCGCTGACACGCGTGCTGTCCATGTTGCCGGCCAATGCGCCCGGAACGGTGATCGTCCAGCACATGCCGGCGCATTTCACCACGTCCTTCGCCCAGCGGCTCGACACCGAGTGCGCGATGAGCGTCAAAGAGGCCGATGACGGCGACCACGTCGTCCCGGGCCGCGTGCTCATCGCCCCGGGCGGACTGCACATGATCCTCCAACGCTCCGGCGCCAACTACTACGTGTCGCTCAAAGACGGTCCTCCCGTCTGCCGGCAGAAGCCCAGCGTCGAGGTCCTGTTCAATTCGGTGGCCAAGTTCGCCGGCGCCAATGCGATCGGCGCGATTTTGACCGGAATGGGCGACGATGGGGCGACCGGACTGCTGAACATGCGGCAGGCCGGAGCGCACACGATCGCACAGGACGAGCAATCCTGCGTCGTCTTCGGCATGCCCAAAGAGGCCATCGCCCGGGGTGGCGCCGAACGCATCGTCCCCCTCGACAAGGTCGCCGAACACCTCATCGCTCTGGCACGAACCTGATGGTACGGCCGCCGCACAGGGGCCGGTTCTCACCCGACGCGTCTTGTGCTTAGCCGTTCGCTCTGCCAAACGTGAAGCTGTGGGCATCGGCGTCCACCTCGATGGTGTCGCCGTCGGCAAACTTGCCGGCCAGCAGCTCGGTGGCCAGCGGGTTCTCGATCCTCTGCTGGATCGTTCGCTTCAGCGGTCGGGCGCCGTAGGTCGGATCGTAGCCCTCGTCCATCACGCGGTCGCGGGCCTTCTCCGTGAACGTCAGCGTCATCTTGCGGTCTTTGAGCCGCTCGGCCAGATAGCTGAGCTGGATGTCGACGATCGCCCGGAGATGCTCCCGCGCGAGCATGTGGAAGACGATGACCTCGTCGATCCGGTTGAGGAACTCCGGCTTGAAGACCTGCTTGAGCGCCTCCTTGACATGCGCCTCCATCTCCCAGTCGGGTCCCTTCTCTTCCGATAGCTGCTGGATCTGCTGGCTGGCGATGTTGCTGGTCATGATGATGACCGTGTTTTTGAAATCGACGGTCCGTCCCTTGCCGTCGGTCAGCCGGCCGTCATCGAAGACCTGCAGCAGCACGTTGAACACGTCGGGATGGGCCTTCTCGATCTCGTCGAGCAGGATCACCGAATAGGGCTTGCGCCGCACGGCCTCGGTCAGCCGGCCGCCTTCCTCATAGCCCACATAGCCGGGAGGCGCGCCGATCAGCCGGGCCACCGAGTGCGGCTCCATGAACTCGCTCAT
>JAAYBA010000216.1 GCA_012719085.1 Planctomycetota bacterium | reverse complement strand
GGCGTCACGGAGGAGGCGAATGTGGATGCGAAAATCGGAATCCTCCGTCTTTTTTTATACCGTCTGCATCCCCCCGCTGAGGGTGTCGGGACACCTTGACGGCCGGCAAACGGTGCGATAGCATACCTGCGCAGAGACTGGCGATGGTGTTGCCGGCCGCCCCAGACCGCCGGCCGAGATGCGGGATGTGGCCCGTTCTGATGCCCCGCATCGAATATTGGCCCGATCTGGGCGTCTGTACCGATAGACAAGGCAGCGGGCCCTCAACCGCAAAGGCCCACTGGCAGACAAAGTAGGACTCCGGAGACGATGAATGGACTGTCCCGCGTGCGGAAACGCCATGATTACGCTGGAACTGGCCGATGTCGAAATCGACCATTGTGTCGGGTGCGGGGGCATCTGGCTCGATGCAGGCGAACTGGAACTGCTGATGGACGACCGGCAGAAGGCCTCGCAGTTGCTGGCCTCCTTCCAGGAAGGGCCCGCTGTCGGCGAAAAGCCCCGCAGGTGCCCCATCTGCAGCAGGAAGATGACCAAGATCATCGTGGGACCGACGAAGCCGGTCCTGTTGATCGACAGGTGCCGCCGGGGGGACGGGCTGTGGTTCGACCGAGGCGAGTTGCAGGAGATCCTCAACCGGGGGCAGCTCGACGAGGACAGTCGAATCCAGAAGCTCCTCGCCGAGATGTTCTCTCACGATGAATCGAAGCAGAAATAAGGCGCCGCAATGAAGACTGCCCTCCAGACCATCGTTGTCCTCTTGCTTGCGTTGACGTCGGCCGTCGCAAACGCCGCTGAGCCGCCACAGCCCAGGAGCTACTCCATCGGCGTGGTCGACCTGTCCGGAGAAGCCCAACGGCAGACGGTGGTCGATCGCGAGGCCGGCCAATATTTGGGACATCCGACCACGGTGCTGCTGGAGGACAACCGGACGATCCTGACTGTCTACCCCAAGGGCCACGGTCGCGGTGCCATCGTGATGAAACGCAGCACGGATGTGGGCCTGACCTGGTCGGACCGCCTGCCGACGCCCGAGAACTGGGCGACATCGCAGGAGACCCCCACGATCCACCGTGTGATCGACCGCGAGGGCCGCAAGAGGCTGATCGTCTTCTCCGGTCTCTATCCGATCCGGATGGCCGTCTCTGAGAACGATGGCCAGGACTGGACCGCCCTGGAGCCGATCGGTGATTTCGGGGGGATCGTCGCGATGGCCTCGGTCGAGCGTCTGGCGAACGGCGACTACATGGCCCTGTTCCACGATGACGGCCGTTTCCTGCGTAATGCGGGTAAGGCGACGCAGTTTCGCGTGTATAAGACAATCTCGCAGGACGGCGGCCTGACCTGGAGCCAGCCGACGGTCATCGCCGAGCATCCCCAGGCCCACCTGTGCGAGCCGGGGCTGATCCGCTCGCCCGACGGGCGGCAAATCGCCGTCCTGCTGCGGGAGAACAGCCGCAAGTTCAATTCGTTCGTCATCTTCAGCGACGACGAAGGCCGGACCTGGAGCGAGCCGCGCGAACTGCCGGCGGCACTGACCGGCGACCGGCACGTCGGCAAGTATGCCCCGGATGGACGCCTGTTCATCACGTTCCGCGACACAACACACGTCAGTCCGACCAAAGGCGACTGGGTCGGATGGGTGGGCGCCTACGACGACATCGTCGCAGGCCGCGAGGGGCAGTACCGCATCCGCCTGATGGACAACACCAAGGGGGCCGACTGCGCCTATCCGGGCCTCGAAATCCTCCCGGACGGCACATTCGTGACGACCACCTACGGACATTGGACCGAAGGCGAGCCGCCGTACATCGTCAGCGTTCGCTTGAAGCTCTCGGAACTGGACGACCGGGCCGTCCGCCTCAAACCGACCCTGACCGATCTCTACATCGGCGGCGAGGACGGGTATCACACGTATCGCATCCCCTCCCTGCTCGTAACGAACAAGGGTACGCTCCTGGCCTTCTGCGAGGGACGCAAGGGTGGTCGAGGCGACTCAGGCAATATCGATCTGCTCGTCAGACGGTCGGAGGATGGCGGCAAAACCTGGAGCCGCCAGCAGGTCGTCTGGGACGACGGCGCCAACACCTGCGGCAATCCGTGTCCCGTCGTGGACGAGCGCACGGGGACCATCTGGCTGACCATGACCTGGAACCACGGGCAGGATACGGAGCACCAGATCATGCAAGCCGCCGGCAAGGACACCCGGCGGGTGTTTGTCACGCACAGCGATGACGATGGTCGAACCTGGGCCGAGCCGCGCCAGATCACCGAGAACACCAAACGACCTGAGTGGCGCTGGTTTGCCACGGGGCCGGGCGTCGGAATCCAGTTGAAGCACGGGCGCTGGCAAGGGCGACTGCTGATCCCCTGCGACCATAGCGTCGTTACGCCGGAAGACCCGACCGGTTACAACTCGCACGTGATCTTCAGCGACGACCGTGGAAAGACCTGGCATCTCGGTGGCGCGATTCGCCCGGCTGTCAACGAATGCCAGGTCGTGGAATTGACGGACGGGACACTCCTGATGAACATGCGAAACTACGACCGGCGCGCGACGACACGGGCCGTTGCGACCAGCCGCGACGGCGGGATGACCTGGTCGCAGGTCCGACACGATCCGGCCCTCGTCGAGCCGATCTGCCAGGCGAGCCTCGTACGGTATGACGCATCCTCCGCCGACGGGCAGGACTGGCTGCTGTTCTCCAATCCCGCGCACGGCCGGACCGGCGTACGACGGGACATGACCGTTCGCCTCAGCCGCGACGGGGGCAAGACCTGGCCGATTGAGCGTCTGCTCTGGCCCGGACCAAGCGCATACTCGTGCCTGGCGGTCCTGCCCGACGGCGAAATCGCCTGTCTTCTCGAAGGCGGTCCGGACAATCCTTACGAACGCATCGTCTTCGCACATTTCGGCTTGCCGTGGCTGATGGGCACGCCGCTCGAACCTTGACAGGGCGTATTCACATGACCAGCATGTTTCGGCCGTAGCACGTGTTTGAAAGGGTCCAGGAATGGGTAACTACACTCTGATCCTCGTGGGCGTCGCTGCTGTATTGATCGTCGTCGCATTGGTCATGAAGAAGAAGTCGTCGTAACGTCGGCGGAACTCGTTCCGCCCGAACGAAGGGAGAACCCATGGCAGGAGCACTGATCGCATTACTGATTTTCCTTGGCCTGGTTGTCGTGCTGGCGCTGCTGGCGGTCGGCATCTACAACGCGCTGGTTCGCCTGCGCAACCAGGTGGACAACGCGTGGGCGCAGATCGACGTGCAGCTCAAACGCCGGCACGACCTGATCCCGAACCTCGTCGAGACCGCCAAGGGCTACATGAAGCACGAGCGCGAGACCTTCGAGGCCATCACGCAGGCCCGCAGCCAGGCCATGGGCGCCAAGAGCGTGGCCGAGACGGCCAAGGCCGAGGGCCATCTCGCCGACGCGCTGAGCAAGTTCATGCTCGTCGTCGAGAACTATCCCGACCTGAAGGCCAATCAGAACTTCCTTGCCCTCCAGGAAGAGCTGACCAGCACGGAGAACAAGATCGCCTTCTCGCGTCAGAATTACAACGATCAGGTCTTGTTCTACAACAACAAGATTCAGATGTTCCCGTCGAACATCGTCGCGGGGATATTCAGCTTCACGAAGCGCGACTTCTTCGAGGTCGAAAGCGAAGCGGAGCGTCAGGTCCCTAAGGTCAGTTTCTCGTAGTCGTGCGGTTCGGTGCTCCTGCCATGCCCGGTGCGTGCGCCGGATCGGGGGACAGCGATGGTGTTATGCCCATAGTGCGCCGGCAGGATCGGCTGATCAACGGTAAGGATGGACCATGTGGGAACTGATTAGGGCGAACAAGCAACACTCGATCCTCCTGATGGCGCTGATGGCCTTCGTGCTGCTGCTGGTCGGCGGCATCATCGGCCTGGCCACGTTCGGTCCCGACGGCGCTCTCATCGGCCTGGGGGCGGCGACCGTCGTCTGGCTGGTGCTCGCCCTGGTCAGCTTCTCATCGGGCGACCAGATCCTGCTGGCCGCCAGTCGGGCCCAGCGCGTCACCCACGACGTCCATCCGCAACTGTTCAACATTGTCGAAGAGATGAAGATCGCCGCCGGTCTGCCGGCCATGCCCAAGGTCTATATCATCAACGACCCGGCGCCGAACGCCTTCGCCACCGGGCGCAGCCCCGAAACCGCCTCGGTGGCGGTCACCGCCGGCCTGCTGGCCCGTCTGAACCGCGACGAACTCCAGGGCGTCATCGCGCATGAGATCAGCCACATCCTCCATCGCGACATCCTGTATGTGACGCTGGCGGGCATCATGCTCGGCGGCATCGTCCT
>JAAYBA010000215.1 GCA_012719085.1 Planctomycetota bacterium | reverse complement strand
TGCGCCTGCGGCGTCGGTGCGGCATGGGTCCGGGCCGCCGTGGGGCACGTCATGTATCGGAAAGGAAGAATCGCGATGAGAAGCAAGACGTTCCATCGGGCCGCCGTTCTGGCCGTGGTTTCGCTGTTGGCGATGACCGTCGCCGCCCAAGCCCAGACGCTGAATCAGCCCCCGGAAGGCTTCACCGCCCTGTTCAACGGCAAGGACCTCACCGGCTGGAAGGGCCTGCTCAAGGGTCCGTACGACAATCCGGACAAGCGGGCGGCGCTGGAGCCGGACAAGCTCGACGAACTGCAAAAGGAAGCCAACGACAACATGCGGGCCCACTGGAAGGTCGTCGACGGCGTGCTGGTCTTCGACGGCAAAGGCCGCAGCCTGTGCACCGCCAAAGACTACGCCGACTTCGAGATGTTCGTCGACTGGAAGATCGAGAAGGGCGGCGACAGCGGCATCTATCTGCGGGGCTCGCCCCAGGTGCAGATCTGGGATACGGCGCTGAAGTCCGTCGGCGCCCAGGTCGGCTCGGGCGGCCTGTACAACAATCAGAAGAACCCCAGTAAGCCGACGAAGGTGGCTGACAAGCCGGTCGGACAGTGGAACACCTTCCGCATCATCATGATCGGCGAGAAGGTCACGATCTACCTGAACGACGAACTGGTCGTGGACAACGTCGTCCTGGAGAACTACTGGGACCGCAGCAAGCCGATCTACCCCACCGGCCAGATCGAGCTGCAAAACCATGGCAACTTTCTCTATTTCCGGAATATCTATATCCGTGAAATCCTGACCGCCGAGGAGCGGCTGGCGGGCTTCGAGCCGCTGTTCAACGGCCGGGACATGACCGGCTGGACCGGCAATACGACCGGCTACTACGCCCAGGACGGACGGATGATCTGCGACCCGAAGAAGGCCGGCGGCAACGTGTACACGGCCCAGCAGTATGGGGACTTCATTTTTCGTTTCGAGTTCAAGCTGACGCCAGGAGCGAACAACGGGCTGGGGATCCGGACGGGGCTGTCGGGCGACGCGGCGTATTCGGGCATGGAGCTCCAGATTCTGGACGACACGGCCCCGCAATATGCCACTCTCCAGCCGTACCAGTACCACGGCTCGATCTATGGCGTCGTGCCCGCCAAGCGAGGCCACCAGAAGCCGGTCGGCGAGTGGAACAGCCAGGAGGTGATCGCCAAGGGTCCGCACATCACGATCAACCTGAACGGCACGACGATCGTCGACGCCAACATCGAGGAAGCCAGCACGCCGAAGACGATGGACGGCCGCGACCATCCCGGCCTGAAGAACGCCAAGGGCCACATCGGATTCTGCGGGCACGGGGACTACCTCGAATTCCGCCACATCCGGATCAAGCCGCTGGATTAGCCGTCCATCGGAGGCAGACGATGCAGCTTGTCTCGGGCAAGTCACGACTGCGCGGGAGCGTCCTGATCCCCGCGTCGAAGTCGCATACGATTCGCGCTGTGGCCGTCGCGGCGCTAGCCGACGGCCACAGCGTCATTCGCAACCCCCTGCTCTCGGGCGACAGCGAGGCGGCGGTGCGGTGCTACCGCGCGCTGGGCGCCGCGATCGACACGAGCGAGCCGACGGCCTGGAAGGTCGCCGGGGTCGGCGGCCGGATCGTCGCGCCGGCCGAGACGATCGACGTGCTCAACAGCGGCACAACGCTTCGCATCGCCATGGGCTCGGCCGCCCTGGCCGCGCCCGGAGGCAGCACCACCTTTACCGGCGACGCGCAGATCCAGACGCGACCGGTCGGGCCTTTGCTGGAAGCACTGCGTGACCTCGGCGCTGAGTGCGTCAGTCTCAAGGGCAACGGCAAGGTCCCCGTCCGCATCGGCGGACAGCTCAAGGGCGGGCGCACCTCCATCGAGGCCAAGACGAGCCAATATGTCACGAGCCTGCTGATGTGCGCGCCGCTGGCGGCCGGTGACACGGAGATCGACGTGACGCTGCTCAATGAGCCCGGCTACGTGCAGATGACGCTGGACTGGCTCGACAAGCAAGGGATCGCCTACGAGAACGACCGGATGCGCCGCTTCCACGTCAAAGGCGGCCAGCGGTACAAGGCATATGACCTGCCCGTCCCGGCCGACTTTTCCAGCGCGACCTTCTTCCTCTGCGCCGGCGCGATGTTCGCCGAGGAGATCACGCTCGAAGGGCTGGACTTCGCCGACAGCCAGCCGGATAAGGCCGTGGTGGATTACCTGCGGGCCATGGGGGCCGAGGTCTCCATCGACGCCAATGCCATTACGGTCAAGGCCGCCGCGCTCAGAGGCGTTGAGATCGACATGAACGCCACGCCTGACGCCCTGCCGGCGATGGCGGTGGTCGGCGCCTATGCCGAAGGAACCACCCGCCTGGTCAACGTGCCCCAGGCGCGGATGAAGGAAACCGACCGAATCGCGTGCATGGCCCGAGAACTGGCGAAGATGGGCGCCCGTGTGGAGGAGTTGCCCGACGGCCTGGTCGTGCATCACAGCAAGCTGAAGGCGGCCCGCCTGGACGGACGCGGCGACCACCGCATCGTGATGGCCCTTTCGCTGGCGGCGATGGGGCTCGACGAACCATGCACCATTGACACGGCCGAGGCCATCGCCGTGACCTTCCCGGACTTCGTGGACCTGATGCGGTCGGTCGGGGCCGACATGACTCTGCTGGACTGATCGCCGGCCAGAGGCCACCGTCGGAGGCGAAACACTTTCTGCCAGGGGCGAGTGCGATTGCCTTGCGGGGCTCTGGATTGTAAAATCCACTTGATATTGGCAACCCGACTTGGAAAGGGCTTTCGGAATGCTTGGATGTCACCTTGGACACAACTTTCAGCTCACCGTCGCGGGCGGTTCGTATCAGGAGGGGCTCGCCAGCACGATTCAGGGCGTGCCCCCGGGGATGCTGCTGACCGAGCAGGAGATCTACGGCGATCTGCTGCTGCGAAAGCCAGGGGCCGATGAGCTGAGCAGCCCGCGCAAGGAGCCGGACCTGCCGATCATCTATGCGGGCGTCAACGCCGCCGACACCATTGAGAACGCCGGCAACAAGAACCACACCAACGGCACGCCGCTGGTCATCCTGATCCCGAACCTGGACCGGCACTTCATCCACATCAAGCAGTACCAGGACACGAACCGCACGCCGCGACCCGGCCACGCCTCGTATGCGAGCTTCGTCAAGTACGGCCCGGACGACGACGCGATCGGCGCCGGCATCTTCAGCGGGCGGTACACCTCGACAATCGTCGCGGCCGGGTACGTCGCCAAGAAGATCCTCAAGAAGTGCGGGATACAGGTCTTCTCCTATATCAAGGAGATCGCCGGCGTTCGATGTCCCGAGGTGCCTTACGAACAAGCTCTTGAATCCAGCAACCGCTACAAGACGATGCGACATGCCCTCGACCCGTTCTACCAGGAGCTCTACGTCAAGGGCCGAATCCACATGGACATGCGCTTTCTGGAGAAGGCGGCGGTCATGGCCCAGATCGAGCAGGAGATCGACCCGATCCGCGACAAGGCGCCGCAGATGAGCCACGCCCAGGTGCGTGACAAATACGGGGTCCACGCGGTGGTCAACTGCCCCGATATCGACGCCGGTCAGGCCATGCTCGACGCCTGCAACAGGATCTCGGCCGGCGGGGACTCGGCCGGCGGACTGGTCGAGGTCGTCGTCCTCGGCGCGCCGATCGGACTGGGCGAGCCGGTCTTCAACAAGCTGGACGCCGAGTTGGGACGCATGCTGGGCATCGGCGCGGTCAAGGGCGTCGAGATCGGCGCCGGCTTTGCGGTCAAGGACATGACCGGCTATCAGAACAACGACCAGATGCGCGCGGTTGACGGCAAGGTGGTCTTCGAGTCCAACAACGCCGGCGGCATCACCGGCGGACTGACCACAGGCGAGCCCATCGTCGCGCGTCTGGCAGTCAAGCCGACGCCCACGATCGATAAGGCCCAGAAGACGATCGACAAGTACACCCAGGAGAACACGCAACTGGCGGCCATCACACGACGCGACCCCACGATCGTCGCGCGGATCTGGCCGGTGGCCGAGAACTTCACGGCACTGGTCGTCCTGGACCATCTGATGATGCACTACGGCTATCAAGCCCTCAAGGCCAAGGTCGGCTAACGCGAGAGCAGACCGCATGCGAGTCTCTGTCCGGCCGGGACAAACAACCGGCCTGCGATTCGCCCGCGCGCGGATTTACTTCGTATACTTTCCCGGAGGTGATCGTGTGCGGCATGCGGCCGCACGGACCCGATAATCGACCCTGCCAGGGGAGGAGAATGATGAAGACCATCCAGATATCCGAGGAACTGTTCGAGGAACTGAAGGGCCTGGTCGTGGACCCGTTCGACGACACACCCGACTCCGTGATCGGACGTTTGATCCAGATCGTCAAGAAGGCCAAGAGCCGGTGGTCTCCGCTGGAGGCGTGCAGCCCGGAGCCGGAGCGTCCGGCCTCCATGAAGCCGCACAAGGCCGAAGCGAAGGAGTACTCCGAGGAGGAAGATCAGGTCGTGCTGCTGTAGCCGTCCCGCAGCGGCTTGCCAACGCCTTGTCCTCTGCCAACAATCCGCGAGATCGGGCCGCGTGCACAATGCCACGCGGCTCTTCGCTTACCTGCCCTGCTGCGCCTATCGCGCCGACCGTGTCAATGCCTCCTCTGCTGCGCAGGAAAACAGCGGCACGCGCCTGAGGCGGCGGAGCGGCGCGTGCCGCATCCGAATTTGTCCAGCTCTCGCTGGAACTCAAGCGTGGATGCAGCCCCTTCCTCACTTCGGCTTCGGCGCGCCATGACAGCCCGTCCAATCGCCAGTGAGAGAGGCCCCAAGGAAAGTCTACTCCATATCCAGGCAGGTGCCAAATCGGCAGGAAGACAACAGCGTGAACTTCACGCCACTGTGTAAGCGAAACGGTGAATCAGCAGGGGACTCAGCTTCTACCACACGGCAGCGTAGTCGGTGCGGGCGATGGCGAAGCCGTCTTCCCAGCCCTTCTTGTAGCGCGTGTCCTCTTTGTACCGATCCGTGTCGCGTGTGAAGCGATAGAACGGGTGGCCCACGGTGTTGCAGCCGGCCGAGTAGCCGTCGACATAGCCATCGACATACTCCGGGGCGTATCCGGCGGCAATCAGCCCTTTGCGATTCGTCGAAGCGCAGCCGGCGACAAGAGACAGCAAGAGCAATGCGACAAGAGCCATCTTCATAATGCACTCCCTATCCACCACGCACCCGAGCCCAGTAAGACTGCTTTCTTCCCTCTCCCTGACACCACCCCGAACACGCCACTATTATACAGGGTTTGGTGAGAAATGCAAGCAAAAACACACTTATCAATACTAATATCACCGATTTTACTCGACGCAACCCAGCCCCTGTCCAGCGTCTCGGCATCGACCCGGCTCATCCCGGCCTGCAGGGCCGACGGCAGTGATTGCTATCGGACCATGCGGCCCACCGGGCGTCGTCTTCCCGAATCGACGGTTCCACCGGTGCCGAAGGGTCCCGGCCGGTTCCCGCCGAGGACAGTCCATCTTTGCTCTTGCGTTCGCGGCATCTTCCGGGAGAATACCTCCAACACGACAGGCTCGACTCGTCCGCCTCCCGACGCGGCGACGATGGAACGATCAACCGAACGGAGAACGCCTTGAAGACAGACGGAATCGCCAGAATAGCGGTCGCGGCGGCGGTGTTTGCTTCGGTGTGTGCCCTGGCGGCATGGCACAGCGACGACGGTGGCCTCGGCGCCAGCGGCCAGTGGTACAGCATCACCCCCCCGCTGCTGGCCATCGTTCTGGCCTTTCTGGCGCGCCACGTCATGATCAGCCTCGGAGTCGCCATCCTCGTCGGCGGGTTGCTCAGTACGGTCCCCCAGGCCGCCACAACCGGACAGGCGTGGCTCCAGGGCATCGCTGCCACATGGTCGTACCTGGCCACAACGCTGTCCAACGGAACCAATCTGCTGATCCTCTCGTTCATCCC
>JAAYBA010000214.1 GCA_012719085.1 Planctomycetota bacterium | reverse complement strand
TGTGCCGCCACTCGATGTGCAGGATGAAGTTCTCGTACTGCCGGTCGCTGCGCATCACGCCGATGGGGTGGCCGCTACAGACGAGCAGGCCGTCCCGCACGCTCCAGGTGTCCTCGGCGGTATTGACGTTGACCCAGCCGGTCAGGTCCTTGCCATTGAACAGCGAACGAAACTGCGGCAACACGAAGTCATTGGCCCAGGTTGTGGATGACATCAGCGTCGCGGCGCACAGCACAATCATTGCTTGCTTCTTCATGGCATAATCTCCATCAATTATTGCGGTTCTCATTCGTCCTGCGCTCGATCATGGCGCGGATGCCGGCCAGGGGCAGGGCCGCGCTGGCCAGGTAGTTCGGAAGCTGGCGCTGCGGGCCGAAGATCCATTCGCAGGCGCCGCCGGCTTTGAAGTCGTTGACCATCTCGATCACGGTCCGGTCGGCCAGGTCCGGATCGACTCGATCCAGCGTGTAGACGAACCATCCCGTCGGTGTCGCCCAATAGGCGCCGTTCTGGTACGTGTCCCGACGGCTGACTGCCTTCTCCCAATAGATGCCGCCGGGCAGGTGGCGAACCTGGCCGGCCTGAACGATCTGGGCGTAGTGATCGCGGAAATAGGTCGCGACGGCCTGCGACTGCTTGGCATCGGCGACGCCAAGATAGACGGCGAACGCCGAGCCCCAGATGTCGTGCTCGCGGCAGCACACCGTCGCCGCACGGAACAGCCCGACCTGCCCATCCCAGAAGACCTTGCGAATGCTCTGTGCAACTCGCTTGCCCTCTGCCGTCCAGTTCCTCGCATCGTCGTCGCGCCCGGCGACCGCCAGCAGGTTGGCAAGCTGGCGGCACGCCTGGACGTACAGCAGCGAGCAGAACAGCACGTCTCCCTGTTTGCGAATCGTGTCGGTGAAGCCGTAGGGACATCGCTCCTGCGGCTCGCCCGGCACGATGTGGACCAGGCCGGTGGCGGGATTGCGCGGGACCGCGTTCATCGTCCTGACGAGCGGCTCGACAATCCCGCGAACGAGTTGGACGTCGCGGGTCTTGCGGTACGTGTGCCAGGCGACCGCCACGGTGAACTGGGAGCCGTCGGCTACCGGATGGACGCCCATCGAGCCGAAGCCGGGCTTGTAGATCGGCGTGCCGTCGAATTTGATGCAGTCGACGCCCGCGCCTTCGGCGTCGAGGCAGCGCACGAAGAGCCGGCACGCATCGGTCTGTTCCTTGTCGGAATAGGAATCGATGGCCCCTTCGAGCATGTACGCATAGTCGCGCAGCCAGAACGCCTCGTAGCCGATCCCTACCTGGGGTGGAAACGCGGTCGTGTCGTCGGCCATCGTCCGCGCCGAGGCCCGGATGATGCGATGCGCCTCGCCTTCGAGCCACGTCACGGCCTCGGACAGCGTGGCAACCGCATCGGGTGGATCGGCCGTCGCCTGCGGAACGGCGACGAGGGTCAACAACAGGATCATGCATTGTCGGAGCATCGAATCGCCTCTCGCTCGTGTATTGTTCACTGCAACTTCTCGTAGGGCCACATCGCAATGCCCCCGTCCAGGACGCGGACATCCTCGAAGCCCGACGCGCGGAGGATCAACGCCGCTTCGTACCCGCGCAGCGAGATCTGGGCGAATGTCACGATCGGTTTGCCCTTCGGGATCTCTTCGATGCGGCCGCGCAGCGTCGCCAGCGGGATCAACGTCGCGCCGGGCAGGCGGACCTGGTCGTGCTCGCCGGGCGTGCGGACGTCGAGAAAGACAAAGTCTTTCCTGTCCTGGAGCATCTGGTGGACCTCGGCGGCACAGACGCCGACCATGTGCCCGTCCAGCTTGTTGCGGGCGACGTTGGCGGCGGTAATCAGATTGTCCATTGCCGGCGAGTAGGGCGGGGCGTAGCCGAGATCGAGGCCCGCCACCTGATCGACGGTCATGCCGGCGGCAATGGCGGTGGCGGCCACGTCGATCCGCTTGTCTCCCGCGCCGGGCCCGACGGCCTGGACGCCGAGGAGCCGTCGCGTGTCGCGATCGACCACGAGCTTGAGCAGGAGCAGACGCGCGGTGGACAGGTAGTTGGCCCGGTCCGGCGCCGGCGCCAGCGCGGTGGTCACCGTGTAGCCCAGGTCCCTGGCGGCGCGCTCCGTCAGGCCGGTGCGGGCGACGCAGTAGTCGAAGACCTTGCAGATTGTGCTGCCGAGGATGCCTGGAAATGTGTCCTCGCCCCCGCAGAGGTTGACGGCGGCGACGCGGCCCTGCTTGTTGGCGGTGGACCCCAGGGGGACATAGGCCGGGCGGCCGGTGAGGATGTCGGTGCATTCGACGCAATCGCCGGCCGCATAGATGTCCGGGTCCGACGTGCGCATGTGCTCGTTGACTTTGATCCCGCCGGTCTCGCCGATCTCCAGGCCGGCCGCGCTGGCCAGAGCCGTGTTCGGGCGGACCCCGATGCCCATGATGACCAGATCGGTCGCCAGGGTCCCGCGATCCGTCACGACGCGATGCATCTTGCCGTCGCCTTCGAAGGCGCAGACCTTCGTGTTCGTCAGGACCTTGACGCCGTTGGATTCGAGGTGCAATTCGACCAGCCGCGCCATCTCGGCGTCCAGGATGCCAAGCGTCTGCGGCTGCATCTCGACGATGGTCACGCGGCACCCGCTGCGGGCCAGGGCCTCGGTTGTCTCCATGCCGATCAGGCCGCCGCCGACGATGACCACGTCGCGCGCCCGGTCACCGGCAAGGCCGGCCTTGATCCCTTCGGCGTCCTGCACGCCGTGCAGACAGAAGATGTTATCGAGGTCGTGACCGGGAATCGACGGCCGGATCGGCGAAGCGCCCGTGGCGAGCACCAGTTTGTCGTACTCCAGGTCGAACTCCCTCCGGCTGCCAAGCTCCTTGACACGGACGCTCCTGGCGGCGCGGTCGATCTTGGTTGCCTCGGTCCGGCTGAGGATGCGCACGTTCTTGACCTTCTGGAAGAACACTGCGTCGCGCAGCGCCCCCATCGGCGTGCTCATCAGCTCGGCATGGTTCTTGACCTGGCCCGAGATGTAATAGGGCAGCCCGCAGCCGGCGTATGACAGGAACTGGCCTTTCTCCACCACCGTGACACTGGCGTGGGGCATCAGCCGAATCACCTTGGCGGCGACCT
>JAAYBA010000213.1 GCA_012719085.1 Planctomycetota bacterium | reverse complement strand
AGGTTGCGTTCCTGGCCGGGCTTGCCCGGCTCGAATTCCCGCGGCGTCTGATGGGTGCTCGTGGCAAAGGCCTTGTTGCCCTTACCCCCTTTGCCCCCCTTGCAGATCTGCACTCTCATTCCCGGTTCGCTGAGGTCCTTGAGCAGCAGACTCCAGTCGGTGTCGTAGATGAGCGTTCCCACCGGCACGCGGACGACCAGGTCCTGGCCATCCGAGCCGCTCTTGTTGCTGCCCTGGCCGGGCCGGCCGTTCTCGGCGCGCCAATGGTGCTTGCCTGCAAAATCGAGCAGCGTGTCGAGGTCGCCGGCGGCCTCGAAGTAGACGTGCCCCCCCCGACCCCCGTCGCCGCCGTCCGGGCCGCCCTTGGGCACGAACTTCTCGCGCCGGAAGCTCACACAGCCGTTGCCTCCGTCACCTGCCTTGACCCAGATCTGCGCTTCATCGACAAACATCAGGCCACCGGACGATAAAAAAAAGGATGGCATATCACCATCCTTTGGGAATCACGCGAAGGGAACTGTGAACCGGTCAGAGAACGTGGATCTTGCGACCCTGGAACTGCACGGTGCCGTCCGCCGTGGCAAACAGCGTGTAGTCCTTGCCCATGCCGACGTTGGAACCGGCGAAGAACTTGGTCCCACATTGCCGAACGAGAATCGCCCCGGCCTTGGCCGCCTGGCCGCCGTAGAGCTTCACGCCGCGATACTGCGCGTTGCTGTCTCTGCCGTTCCTCGAAGACCCTTGTCCCTTTTTATGTGCCATGACCTATGACCTCGGAATTCTCTGCTCTGGATTCATAAAAAATCACATAAACCAAACAGCATAGCGGCCTTGCCGCCCTCTGTCCAGCCAAATTTTCGGGAAATTCACACCAACCTGGTCTATTGCGCCTGGAGAATCGCCCTGGCGTCCTCGACCGGCATGAACCCGGTGGCTGCCATCTTGAATCGACCCTGCGGATCGATGAAGAAGCTGCTCGGCACGAACTGGACCTCCCCGAAGGGCGCCGGCAACGCGCTGCCCCCGCCCGACAGGACGGTGAAGTTGAGTTGCTCTTTGTCGGCGAACTCCTTGAGCAGAGCCGGCGGCTCGTTCGAAACGCTCAGGATGGCCAGGTCCTTGGCCCCCGCTCCGCCCTTCAGCTCTTTCAACTGCGGGACCTGCAATCGGCACGTAGGCACCCACGTAGTCCAGACAACCACAACCACGTTCCTGCCCCGGTAATCGCTGAGCGTGTGCACGTTGCCCTCGATGTCGGTCAGCGTGAAGTCCGGCGCGATCTTGCCCCACCATGTTTCGGCGGCCACGCTCCAGGGTTTGTCGCCCTTGATCACATTCTGAAGACTCACGGACGGGCCTCGGAAAAGGCTCGCAGCCGCATCGAGCGGGTCCAGCACCGCCTGCTCGGGACCGGCGTCGGGCGCGGAGGTCTCCGTCGCCGCATTCGGCTCTGTGGGGGGCGGGCTCTTCTTCCTACAGCCGGTCAACCCTCCTGCGACATACAGCACCACGGCGGCGCACGCCGCCAGCGACAACCACCGAATTCTACTCCTGATCGCCATAGGAATATCCTCCCTGGGTAATTTCCATACGTTCGGTCACTATAGCTGGCCGCGTCGGGCAGGTAAAGGTCTAACTGACAATTTTTTGGCTCGCCGATGGATCGTCACCCATGCAGGACTCGTTTGCTGTTTACTCCAGAGCGATGCGGATTTATAGTGGAGCAGGCGATCTGGTCCAACGGGAACGCGACGGATGCGTTTGCCTCGGACCGACACTCAGAGCAAGAGAAACAGGCAAATGAAGGAGTCGAGATGAACCGTACCGCTGTCGCCCCCCACCCCCCTGCCGCTTTGCTGCTGGTCTGCGTCCTGTCACTGATCGCGTGGGTTCCGGCCCAGGCCGACATCCGTCTGCCGGCGGTCCTCTCCGACAACATGGTCCTGCAGGGCGGCAATACGACCACCCTGTGGGGCTGGGCCGATCCGAACGAGCCAATCGAGATCCACCTGAGCTGGAGCAAGGCCGTCCCGCAGATTCAGGCCGAAGAGGACGGCTCCTGGACGTTCCGAATGGCAGCCCCGGACTTCGGGGGGCCCTATGAGATCACGCTCAAGGGCAAGAACACGCTCACGGTCAGGAATATCCTCGTCGGAGAGGTCTGGGTCTGCTCGGGCCAATCGAACATGCAGTGGACGGTTCAGAACTCTGCGGACGCCGAGCAGGAGATCGCCGCCGCCCGCTACCCGAAGATCCGCCTGTTCAGCGTCAAGCACGAGGTCGCCGAGACGCCAAAGGATGACTGTGAAGGCCGTTGGGTTGAGTGCTCGCCGGAGACGATCCCGGGATTCTCCGCTGTGGCGTATTTCTTCGGTCGTCGTATTCACAAGGACCTGGACCTGCCCGTCGGCCTGATCAACACCTCCTGGGGAGGTACCCCGGCGGAGGCATGGACCAGCGGTCCTGCGTTGAGGGGCAACCCGGAGTTCGAATCCATCCTCAAGCGATATCAGGAGGCGGTCGCCAATTACCCACAGGCGATGGTTCGCTTCCGTGAAAACACCCAGAAGTGGCAGGCCGCCGCTGAAAAGGCCAAGGCCGAAGGCGCTCAGGCGCCCCCACGGCCCTATGCCCCGCTCGGTCCCGGACATCCCCACTCCCCCTCGGGCCTGTACAACGCCATGATCGCCCCGTTGACTCCTTATGCCATTCGGGGCGCGATCTGGTACCAGGGCGAATCCAATGCGGGCCGGGCCTATCAATACCGATCGCTGTTCCCCACGATGATCCGGAGTTGGTGGCAGGCGTGGGGGCAGAACGAGTTCCCCTTCCTTTTCGTGCAGTTGGCCAATTTCCTGAAGGTCAAGGAAGAGCCGGGCGAGAGCGAGTGGGCCGAGTTGCGCGAGGCCCAATCGATGACCCTGACACTACCAAAGACCGGCATGGCCGTCATCATCGACATCGGCGAGGCCAACGACATCCACCCCAGGAACAAGCAGGACGTGGGCGACCGCCTGGCGCTGTGGGCGCTGGCCAGGACCTATTTCAAGGATGTGGTCTACTCCGGACCGCTGTATTCGTTCATGAACGTTCGGGGCTCGGAGATCGTGCTGCATTTCGAGCACGTTGACGGCGGCCTGGTCGCCAAAGGCGGCGAGCCGCTGAAGGGCTTCGCCATCGCGGGGGCCGACCGGAAATTCGTCTGGGCCGAGGCACAAATCGAGGGCGAAACGGTGGTGGTACGCAGCGACAAGGTCGCCGAACCGGTGGCAATCCGGTACGCCTGGGCAGACAACCCCGTGTGCAATCTCTACAATGCGGCGGGGCTTCCGGCCTCGCCCTTCCGCACGGACGGCTGGCCGGGCATCACCGTCAACAACAAGTAGCGGGCCCTGCCAGGCAGGATCGTCCGCCGGTATGGCATTTACGGTCTCATCTGAATTCGAGGACATGGAGAATGAACAGTCACGTGTGGCCCCGCATGGGAAGAAAACTCGCCGTCGGCACGACGGCGTTGCTGCTGACAATGGTCGCGATCGCCTCGGCCGACATCCGGCTGCCGGCCGTCATCGGCGACAATATGGTGCTTCAACAGGGCAAGGAGGTGGCGATCTGGGGCTGGGCCGATCCCGGCGAGCAGGTTCGCCTGCGTCTGAGTTGGGATGGCGAAGAACAGAGGACCGACGCAGACGGCAACGGCCAGTGGTTTTTCACGATCGCGGCTCCACCGGCCGGCGGCCCGTATGAAATGACGCTTTCCGGGAAGAACACCGTTCGCATCGGGAACGTGGCGTCGGGGGAGGTATGGGTCTGCTCGGGTCAGTCCAACATGGAATGGCCGCTCCACTCGGCCGCAAACGGGTCGCAGGAGGTCGCTGCGGCCGACTATCCAAACATCCGGCTGTTCACCGTCCAGAAGAAGATCGCCGACACGCCCCAGGACGACTGTACCGGACAATGGAGCCCGTGCTCACCCGAGACGGCCCCGGGCTTCTCGGCGGTTGGGTATTTCTTCGGCAGGCACCTGCACAGGGAACTGAACGTTCCCATCGGCCTGATCAACACCAGTTGGGGCGGCACTGTCGCCGAGGCCTGGACCAGTGCCAACGCGCTTGAGACGATGCCGGAGTTCAAGGCCCAGATGAACCAGATCGCCCGAGCCAAGGCCGATCCCGACGGGTCGCTGAAGACTTACCGCGAGGAACTGGCCCAGTGGCAGAAGAAGATCGAATCGGCCGGGGCAGAGGGCGCCGGCTGCATCAAGCCGGGTTTCGACGATTCGACCTGGCAGCAGATGGGACTGCCCGTGCTCTGGGAGCAGGCGGGCCTGGCGGACTTCGATGGGCTGGTCTGGTTCCGAAAGACCGTCACAATCCCCGATTCCTGGGCGGGCAAGGAATTGACGCTCGACCTGGGCCCGATCGACGACATGGACACCACATGGTTCAATGGCGTAAAGGTTGGCGGACACAATGAGTCCGGGCAGTGGCAGGTTGCCCGCCGATACAAGGTGCCGGCGGACCTCGTCAGAGCTGGGCGCAACATAATCGTGGTCCAGGTACTCGACACCGGGGGCGGCGGCGGGATCTACGGGCAGGCCGAGCAGATGAATCTCCGGCAGGCGGGCACTGACGACGCCGTCTCGCTGGCCGGCACGTGGCGATACAAGGTGGGCTACGACCTCGCGTCCATGCCGCCTCAACCGCAGCCGCCCGTGTGGGTCAACAACCCGAACGCGCCGACGGCCCTGTACAACGGCATGATCGCACCGCTGATCCCGCTGGGGATTCGCGGCGCCATCTGGTACCAGGGCGAATCGAACGCCGGCCGGGCCTACCAGTACCGCGAGCTGTTCCCCACGATGATCTCGAACTGGCGAGAGGATTGGGGACAGGGCCCCTTCCCGTTCCTTTTCGTCCAACTGGCCAACTTCATGGCCACCCAGCCCGAGCCGGGCGACTGCGCCTGGGCGGAACTGCGCGAGGCCCAGACGATGACCCTGGCGCTGGAGAACACGGGCATGGCGGTCATCATCGACATTGGCGAAGCCAACGACATCCATCCGAGGAACAAACAGGACGTGGGCAAGCGTCTGGCGCTGTGGGCGCTGGCCAAGATCCACGGCAAGGCGATCGCCTGGTCCGGGCCCCTCTACAGGTCCATGAAGGTCGATGGCGACGAGATCGTTCTGCACTTCGACCACGTCAACGGCGGTCTGGTGGCCGAGGGCGAGCCGCTGAAGGGTTTTGCCGTCGCCGGGGCCGACCGCAAATTCGTCTGGGCCGACGCCAGAATCGACGGCAGCACAGTCGTGGTGCGCAGCGACAAGGTCGCTCGACCCGTAGCGGTTCGCTACGCCTGGGCCGACAATCCGGTGTGCAACCTGTACAACGGCGCGGGCCTGCCGGCCTCGCCCTTCCGAACGGACGACTGGCCGGGGATCACCGCCGGCAAGAAGTAGTCGGCACTCGTCGAACAGTGTGCAGGTCCAAAGACCCTGAAGGCTGGGGCCTCGGCGCCGGGGGTGGTTTCTGCGCCCACAGACCCATGCAACGTCTGGCCCGATAACCCCGACTCCAATACCCACGTCACGACCCCTCAGGACGCACCGAACGTCCGCAACCGGCGCCAAAGCTGGCGACGACGGCGGCGAAATGACGATATTCCCTCGAAGGAGCCCGTTGGGAATGTCGATGAACCAGATGAGCATGGCAGAAGGTGTTGTTGAGATCGCTGAGCCCGTGAAACGTCTGACGCTTCCGAAGAATCGAAGACTGGTGAGCAACCGCCAGTTCAAGGCCGTCCTGGACCGCCGCCGGCGTGCCGGCGACGCCTTGCTGACGCTGTGGGTGGCTGAGAATCGGTGCGGCCATGCCCGCCTCGGCGTCTCGGTGGGCAAGTCGTGCGGCAACGCGGTCGTCCGCAATCGTCTGAAGCGGCTGATGCGCGAGGCATTTCGGCTCAGTCAGGAACAGGTTCCCGCCGGGTATGACTACGTGCTGATGATCTCGGCTGGGATGGCAAGGAAACTGAAGCACCCGAAACACGGCCCGGAAACCGTCCGCTCCCTGACGCGGCAGAAGGTCCAGACCTCGCTGCTGGCGCTGGCAAGGACCTGTTTCGAGACGGATTCGGCCGGTCGGAGCCGGCCCCAGTCGAACGGGCCGCAGCACGGATCCGCACAATGATCGGGAACACGCCGTGACGGAAGACGCGAAACTGATGTCGATCGGACAGGCCGCAGAAAAGGCTGGTATTTCGCGCCAGTCCCTGCAATACTACTTGATGGTTGGACTGCTGGAACCGACGCAGACCGCCTCGAGCGGCAGGCGGCTGTTCGATCGGGAGGCGGTGGATCGCATTCGCCTGATCAAGAAGCTCAATGACAGCGGCTATCCCCTCCGAGCGATTCGGGAACTGTTCATGGAAGGCCGAACGGATTTGAAAGGAAGCAGCGGTGAGTGACTACGAATCCGCCCAGAGGCGGCGTGACGTCATTGTCGGCATCTTCGTCATCGTGGGCCTGGGCGCCTTAGGGTGGATGATCTTCAAATTCGGGGATCTGCCCACAACCGTCAGCCGGATGAAATCCTTCCAGGTCTTCGTGAAGTTCCCCAGCGCCCCCGGCGTGCAGAAGGACACGCCGGTGCGATTCTGCGGCTATCAGATCGGCAGGGTCACTACCGTCATGGCCCCGAGAATCCTCCAAGACCTTCACACAGGCAGGGAGTATCATCAGACCCTCGTCGTCCTGAGCATCGACAGAAACTACACGGACATCCCCTCGAACGTGGACGCCAAACTCATGACGCGGGGGCTGGGCAGCAGCTACATCGAATTGAAGGTCGATCCGGAGAAGCTCCCGGCCCCGCCGCTGGACCCGAGCCGCCCGGAGACCGCCTTCCTGACCGAGGGATTGACGCTGCAGGGCTCCACTGGACTGACCAGTGAGTTCTTCCCGGAGGAGAGCCAGAGGAAGCTGAACGAACTCGTCGACGGCATCGGCGCATTCATCGGCAACGCCAACGACATCATCGGCGATCCGGACAACAAAGGAAACATCAAGGCGACCCTCGCCCATATGTCCACGGCCACCGAGAACATCTCCGTCGCGATGGCGCGGGCCACAGAGATGATGGATAGCGCCGAGAAGACGCTTGCCGAATACCGGGACCTGGCGCAGACGGGCACGGCAACACTCAAGAGCGCCGACGCCAAGGCCGAACAACTCGTCGCCGCCCTGGTCAACACCAGCGCCGACATCAGCAAGGCCATCTCGCAACTGCGGCTGGCGATGGAAAAAGTCAACGCCGGCCAGGGCACCGCCGGACGACTCGTCACCGATGGACGCCTTTACGAGAAGCTCCTCGAAAGCACCGAGCAGTTGAACGTCCTGCTGAAGAACTTCAAGGAGCTGGTCGACAAGGTCAGCGAGAAAGGCCTCCGCTCGATCTACTGATCGGGCAGCAGTCTGCCAGGCACCGATCACTGCAATGCCCGGAAGGTGTACGGATCCTGTTTGCCTGGCGACCGCAGCCAAGATATGATGTCCCATACGCACGGCCAGGATATGGTGGCGGCAGGAGACGATGGGACAGGAACAAGAACACTGGGTATATCTCGCCGCGTCGGATCGCCACGCGGCGGCCCGGGCCAATCGGCGGATGCAGACGATGTTGTTCGCAATCCTCGCATCGTTTGTGACGGTCGGCTGCTGGGCATGGTGGGGCAATCAGCCGGATAGCACCCGGCCGGGACTGGCGCTGGTCGCGACGCTCTGGACGGGCGGGATGCTGGTGTCAATGCTCTGCTTCTGCGTACGCGGCATGGTCAAAGGCGGCGAAGCCGCAATCGGCGCCGACTTCCTCACCGCCAGTATGTCCGCCTCCGGTCCCGGTATGACCATCGTCGAGTACAAAGACATTCGCGCCGTCAGCATCGGTCTGTCGAAGGATCGCATCGTCGAGATCGGCATCCGCATGGGAGGCCTCACGATGCTTTCCATCCAACACGTGCAAGACCCGGCAATCGCCGTCCGTGCGATCTTCGAATGGGGTCCCACTCACGTCAAGTGGCGCCGCTTGCGCTGGCCCTGGACGAGACTGACCCGCGATGAGGTCCGCGCCCTGATCGACCGGGCCGACCTGCCAAACATGGACGCGCTGCTGCCGCCGGGGGCCAGATGGGCCCGCGTAGATGACGTGTTTGTCCGCGATGCCAAGGGACGTCTGTCTGTCGGCGAATCGCCCCGAAGCGTTTCCATGGTGAGCCGCCGCTCGGCGACAGACTCCGGCGCCCCATAGGCCCCGCGCCGCTTTGCACGCGCAACAGCAATCCGACGACAGCGTCCCTCCTGTCCGCGGATAATGCGGGCAGGCGTAACGAGGAGGCTGTCGATGGTCTCGGGTGACATGGACACGGAGAGGACCGATCCCACGCCGCTACACCGTCTCCTCGGAGAAGTGGACGTAGGTGAAGCACTCGGGGATGTGGGAGTCGTAGACGCCGTGGGTGTTGAACGACCAGCCGACGGACGGATCGGTCAGGCGGCCATTGTAGCGCAGGGCCTCGAAGCGGGAGAAGTCCATTCGCCAGATGTCGCCATCCCTGGGGGGCAGGCTGCGGCCCTGGGCCAGCGTCTTCATCCCCGACCAGGGAAAGGCCAGCTCGACGGTCCAGCCGCGATCGACGGTCGAATCGTCGTTGAGCTTGCCATCGACGTGCACGGCGGACTGGAGGCCGGGGAAGTCCCAGTCCATAAACGCCCACCGCCGGCCGCGCGGATGCTTGCCGTAGCGAAGGCCGTCCTGGAAGCCGCCGAGGACGTCCACGGTGCGCGTCAGAAGATCGAATTCGGGCTTGTCGAACGCGCCGCCCTTCTTGTAGGCGTCCTGCCAGATGTAGAAGACCTCGTAGATCGTCCCGCGCGCGTTGATCTCGAACTCGTAGTAGCAGTCGGGCCCGGCGATGAAGACCTCGACGTCGTTCTCGAAGTAGATCGGCGAATCGCGCTGTGTGAAGTGGGCCTGTACGTTGGGCTCCTCGATCCAGAAGCCGATGTAGAGGTTCTCGTCGTCCCAGAGGGCGGCCATGCGCGTGTCGAGGAAGCCGGACGCGCCCGTGACCATATCGACGAATCGCGGCGACTTCGGCGCCCGCTGCCAGACGGCTTCGGAGAGCCTGCCGTCGACGACGATCTTCTCGCGGGTTCGCCGGCACGTGTAGTGCCCGACGTCCTTGTCCTCACAGCCATGTCTCTGCGTCATTCGCCTACCTCGATCTGCATGTTGCGGCTGCCGGACTCGGGCTGCGAGGTTCTCTTATTGCTCCAGCCGGCTCACGCCCTCCGGCGATCTTGAAGCACGAAATCCGTCCCGGCCGCGTTACTCGGGCACTTCGAATGCATCGAGCTCCTGACCGCAGGGGCACTGCTTCTGATACCAGACGATCTCGGCGCCGCACTTGGGGCACAACCATTCCCGGCGTTGGGCTTCGAGCCACTGGGCGACGCCCTGGCTCCGGATGAACTCCAGGTTCGGCTCCATTGTCCAGTGGTGCGGCCATTTGTCGCCCATGAACGCGGCCAGATCCGAGCAGGGATAGTCCTCGCAATGGCAGCAGAAATCAAGCCCCTTGTTTCGCGTGCATACGCGGAACCTGCACTGCCGCACGTACTCGTCGATTCTCTCGCTGAGGCAGCCGTCGCAGTCGTCGGCCCCGCACGCGCCGCAAAACAGACCACATGGACCATAGGGTGATGGTTTCATAGCGGTCCCCTTTCCCAGCGGACGTTACGCATCTGTTCGCCTGCACCGACCCACGGTCGCCGCCGGCAGACGACCGATTATCGCGGTAACGGATACAGAGGACAAGAACGAATCGCCATGTCGCGTTCCACCGCCGGAACCGCAATCCGCACAACGTGCGCCGACTCGCGGTAGACACCCTTTCGTTCCGTGTCGTCCACGACCACCGGGTGCAGATGACGATCCTCCAGGAGCCCCACGATCCGGGCCACCTCGTTCACGCGCCTCGTACACCGTAACGAGTTCAGCCATGAAGCATCCCTTCCCTTGTGGATGGGTGTCGTGACACGAATCCGCAATCGAACGGGTCTCAGCGGAAGACTGCGTCGAAGGGCATCATCATGACGACGCCTTCGGTGCGAATCAGTTCGATGCGCTGCAAGGCTTGGAGCAACGCCCGGGCCCGCTGCGGTTCGGTCCTTCGCAGCAGATCCAGCAGACCCGCCATCGCCGGGTGATCGGCGAAAAGGCTCGCGGCGGCGATGGAGATGTCGCTCGGTCGTTCGCCCTTGCCGGAGTACTGGTCCATGAGCATGGTGATAAAGTCCTGGGGTTCGGGAATCACGCGGACCTCGTAATCGTCGAGCGAGGCCTTGGCCGCGACGTATTGGACGGCCTGTTCGAGCCCGCCGATGCGGTCGACCAGACCGAGAGTAAGGGCCTGTCTGCCCGTATAGACGCGTCCGCCGGCGATCTCGTCGAGCGGTTGGGTGAGCTTGCCGTCGCGGCCCTGGGCGACGTGGCCCTTGAAGACGTCGTAGACAGTCTGCATATATCGTTCGAGCACCTGCCGCTGCGGATCGTCGAACGGACGGTCGCTGTTGAAGATGTCGGCGTTGGCCCCCCGCCGGTAGCCGACCCAGT
>JAAYBA010000212.1 GCA_012719085.1 Planctomycetota bacterium | reverse complement strand
GTCATCAGCTCGCTGGCCTCCATGCTCAACTCGGCCTCGACGATCTTCACGATGGATCTCTACAACCGGATGCTCGACCGCAAGGCGTCCCAATCGCGCTTGTTGCTCCTGGGCCGTGCCACCACAGCCGCGTTCGTCGTCGTCGGCTGTCTGCTCGCGCCCAAGCTGGCCGATCCGAGATTCGGCGGCGTCTTCAACTACATCCAGCAATTCCAGGGCTACATCTGGCCCGGCGTAGTCGCGGCCTTTCTGTTCGGCATGGTGGTCCCGAAAGCGCCCGGCGCCGCAGGTGTGGCGGCCCTGATCTGTGGCCCGGTGATCTACGGGCTGTTCCAGGCGTTCTCGCAGAAGCTGCACTTTCTGATCCAGGTCGCTCTGACCTTCGGCATCGTGGTGGCGATCATGGCGTCGATCACATTCCTCCGCCCGCTGGAGACGCCGAAGGTACTGCCCGTCCGCGAAGACCTGGATACCCGGACCACGCCCGAGGTGAAGATCGCCGCCGCTGCCGTGCTGGCAGCGGTCGCGGTCTTCTACGTCATCTTCTGGTGAGAGGTCCCATAGGTCCCATTCGTCCTATCGGTCCTACGAAGCTCTACCAGCCGCCCGGACTGAGCATGTCGCTGACCGGCATATTCCACCAAGCGGGATCGCGGAAGTACTGCTTCAGTTGCATCGCCGCGTTGACCCCATCGGCCACCGCGGTGACGAGCTGCATCGCGGCGCCGATCCGGCAGTCGCCGGCCGCAAAGACGCCGGGAACGCTCGTCCGTAGATACGCGCAGTCGCATTTGATGAACCCGACGTCCGTCAACTCCACGAACCCCTTGAGAAAGTCCGTGTTGGGGACCATGCCGACGAAGATGAAGACGCCGTCGCAGGGATAGGATTCTCCCTCGTTCGTCTTGACGTTTCTGAGCTTGACCGACTGGACCTTGCCTTTGCCCTCGATCGCCGTGGCGACGGTGTCGTACCTGATGACCAGGTTCGAGTTCGGTTCGTTGGCCTTGGCCAGCAGCTCTTCCACAAGCACCTTCTCGGCCCGAAACTCATCGCGGCGATGGATCAGCGTCACCTTGCTGGCGTATTTGGCCAGGTGCAGCGTCTCCTCGAGCGCCGTGTTGCCGCCTCCGACCGAGACGACGGCCTTCTCGCGAAAGAACGGCGCATCGCAGGTGCCGCAGTAGCTGACGCCCGCTCCGGCGTTGCGGAATTCGTCTTCACCCGGCACACCCAGCTTGCGATAGCTGCTCCCGGGCGCCAGAATCACCGCCCGGGCGACGTAGGTGTCCTTGCCGGTGTGCACGGCGAGATGACCGTTATCGAGCCTTTCCAGACGATCGACGTCGGCGCCGCTCTGGATCCGGGCGCCAAAGCTCTCGACCTGCTTGTGCATGTTCTCGATCAGGCCCGGCCCGTCGATCTTCTCGAAACCGGGATAGTTCTCGATCCGGTCGGTGTTGTTGATCTGGCCGCCCGGCATGAATTTCTCGAGAATCAGCGTGTCGAGCCGGTCCCGGGCGGTGTACAGGCCGGCCCCGAGGCCGGCCGGACCGGCGCCGATGATAATCACGTCATGAATCGTCTCAGCCATGAAATCTCCACAACAGACCGATAGGATTTACTTCGTCGCCAGTGCCGCGTCGAGTTTCTTCTTCAGGTCGGCTTCGAAGTTCGGGGTGATCCCCGTGATCTGGTCGACGAGCTGCCCGTCGTCAAACACGAACAGCGTGGGAATGCTCATGATCCCGTACTGGGTGGCCACCTGCCGTTCGTCGTCGATATTGACCTTGCAGACCTTCGCTCTTCCGTCGTATTCATCGGCGACTTTCTCGAGCACCGGCCCTGCCATTCGGCACGGGCCGCACCACGGCGCCCAGAAATCCACGACCACCGGCACGTCGGACTCCAGGACCTCCGTCGCGAAATCGGCGTCCGTCACGTCAATCGTCTTGCCTGCTGCCATCGGTGTTCTCCTCGAAGTAAGGCGTTCATCGAATGAATGGTTGAGCCGCGATACTATGAGGGAAGCCAGCGTGTGTCAACGGACTTTGGACTCACTC
>JAAYBA010000211.1 GCA_012719085.1 Planctomycetota bacterium | reverse complement strand
TCTATCTGCTCGCGACGAAGAGGCTTGCTCTGCTCAAGGCGTTCACCCGAAAGGACTACCTGTGGTCGGCTGGCCTGGGATTCCTGAATCCGTTCTTGTATTACGTCGTTCTGTTCAAAGCCTATTCCCTGCTGCCCGCCCAGGAGGCCCAGCCGATCAACTTCGTCTGGCCGCTGACGCTGGTGTTGCTGTCGATCCCCCTTCTCGGCCAGCGCATCCGATTCGCCAGCATCCTGGCCATTCTCATCAGCTTCACCGGCGTCGTGGTCATCGCCACGCGTGCCACTGGACCGGCCGACATCCTCCGCTTTCGTTTCAGCAACAGCACCGGCGTCCTCCTGGCCCTGAGCACGACGATCGTCTGGGCCCTGTTCTGGATTCTCAATGCCAAAGACCGCTGCGACGAGGCGGTGCGGCTCTTCGTAAACTTCGCCTTCGCCACAGGATACATCCTCATCGCCCTGCTGCTCGCCGGCCGGCTCCCGATGGCCCCGTGGCAAGGCCTCGTTGGCGGCGTTTACGTCGGCCTCTTCGAGATGGGGATCACCTTCCTCGCCTGGCTCAAGGCCCTCAAGGCCGCCCCGACCACCGCGCACGTCGTCAACCTGATCTACCTGGTCCCCTTCCTGTCGCTGCTGGTCATCGCCCTGGTGCTTGGCGAGACGATCCTGCCCTCGACCGTCATCGGCCTGGTTTGCATCGTCGCCGGCATCCTCGCACAAAAGCGCTGGGCGTGAGCGAGAATCCCCTCTCCGACCAAAAACACTCCTCAGAGAGACTTGTCAATCAGAACCGACTATGGTATTATAGGGTATACAGGAAGACATGGAAGTTCCCCAAAGGCGGGCTCGTGGAACGCGCGAGGCCAACGGCCCGGATGCCCTGAAATGCTCAAAAAAGCGGCCCATAGCGGCTCTAAACGGGCGATTGGAGTGTTTTCGGACCGAACGAAACACGCCCCAAGGCTGTTTCTACGGCCATGGAGCGGCACTTTGGGGCGTCCCAATCCAGGAGTCGCGACAGAAAATGGCCGATAGGAAGGCATCGGAGGGTGATTTAGTCGGATGGTTGGGATCAGGCATATGATAACGGAAGAAAAGCTGTCGCTGTTTGAGGGGTGGGCCACGGCGTCGGGTGTTGTTGTCTTACTCATCGCGACGATGGTGGGCCCCCGCCTCAATCCCGGGATGACGCAAGACGAACTGGCGGTGGTCAACGCGGACAAGACACGGCACATTTCGCATCTGGCCGCCACCCTTACCACGGTCCGGCAGGACCAGGCGGCGCTCCGTACGCAAGCGGCCCAGACCGAGCAGCTCCTCGAGCAGACGCGCTCGGAACTGGCCACGCTGACGCAGGAGCGCGATGCGCTCCTCGCCCAGGTCGCCGCGGCCAACGACAGACTGCGTGAGCTGGACAACAGACTTCAGACGACGCACCTGGAGGCGGCCAAACTCAAGGAGTTCCTCTCGCTGCAGGACATCCAGAAGGAACGCGATGAGGCGATGGAGAAGGCCACGAAAGCAGAGGATCGCATTCGTGATCTGACGCTCCAGCTTCACCGAGCCGGCGTCTGGCCGTAACGAACAGGCAACACCTACATGCCGCCGCGAACCGAGGCGGCCAGGCCGGAGCATTCCAGTGACGACCCCACGTGGATATCGTTGGCTGCGCCCGGTCAGCAGATCCGTTCGGCGGTGAGACTGCGCGGCAGCACCCCGGTGACCCGCACGTCGAAACGCTCCCCCAACGCCAACCGTTCGGGAACAGCCACCAGGATCGGATAGCTTCCGATCTGCCGCAGGAAGGTGGTGCCGCCGTTATGGACCTCGCTGCACAGGTCCTTCAGCACAGTCCCAACCGGAAACAACCGCTCCAGCATAGGCATGTCGATCTCGTGACGCACCTTCTCGATCCAGGCGGGGTAGTATCGGCGATTCATCCGCAGATACTTCTGTCCGGCCTGCTCGTATAACGCCGTGCCCGGGAAGGGCACGACCTGGCGGATGTTGATCCGCCGAACGAGCAGACCCTCCTCGACAAGACGCTTCAACGCCGCGAAGTTGCGGCCCAGTGTTTCGGGCGTCTCACCGGCCAGACCGAGCAGGATGTTGATCCCGGGCAACAGGGCGTGGCAGCCGTTTTCGCCCCGGACCCCTCCGATGCGGTTGACGGTGCGAATGGCCTCGAAGGCCATCTCGAAGGTGCAATTGAGGTTGTTGGCACCGGCGACCTCAGGATCGAAGGACTCTACACCCATCGCCGCCGTGCTCCCCGGCGTCAGATACTTGACGAACAGCTCCGTTCGCCGGGCGTCGACCATCGCCGGATTGGCGTTGTCCAGATGCAGCACCGCCGGCTTCAGGGCGGCCAGGCGGGAAAGCAATGCCTCGATTATCTGCGGGTCGCCCGACGCATAGCTGTAGATGCAGGATTGCTTGCCGAGCCGAAAGGCCCGCGCCCCCAGCCCCATCAGCGTCCGAACCTCTTCGACGATATAGTCTGCGTTTCGCCACTGCACGGCGTGTTTGAGCGGCTCGGTGCAGAAGGAGCAGCCGATCTCCCGCGGGCAACCACGGCCGGTTTCGATCTCGACGATCCGGTTGGCCCTATTGGGCATCTGCGCAATCAGCCCGGCCCCCCGAAGCGCATGAGGCTGCAACTGCTCGTAGGAATCGAAGACAAACGGCCGCAGTTCCTCGTATTCGCCGGCCTGCGGCAGTTGAGGCCGCAGCCCGCCGCGCACCTGCGTCCCACCAGTCAAAACCGGACCGGTGAGCACCTTGCGAAGCGACAGCGACGCCAGCAGCTTGTTGACCTCCCGCAGCGTGCCGGGCCGGGCGCTGAGGTACTTGCCGGGGGTCTGGACACCCGCAATCACCACGAGCGGGTCGGTATCGTGAAGAACGCGACGAATCTCATCGGGACTGCGCGTGTGGTTCATCGCCTCGATGTGCGTCCTGCCGACCGGCGGATCGATCACAGCCTGCGGCACGCATTCGCGGTAGCGAAGCCACCTCAGATCGTCGATGGTCAGGTACGTCGGCTGCCATTCGTACAGACCCGCCACGTACCGCGGCCAGACCCCCACAAACGGCGGGACACCCAGACCGGCCGGTTCGTCGGTATAGCAGTCGAGAATCGTCGTTTTGTCTGTCATATCCGGCGTTGTGCCGATTCCATCGCATCGATTGAGAGAGCCATCCTGAGGCATTGTACCGAGCGACGGCCGAGAACGCAAAACCCACGCCGGACACCCCTGCCCAATCCACGAAACCCCATAGGGACCGGGGTGGATCGCACGGGCGACACTTGACCCCGGCGGAGGTCTCGGGTAAGACTGCTGGCCATGCCGTTCGATCAAGACCAGTTCAGAGCGATCGTCTCGGGCCGGCGCAACGACGCGCGGGCGCGCCTCGCCAGATTCCTGCTGGCCGTGGCCTCGCTCGGCTACCGCGCCGCGGTGCTCGTCCGCAACAGCCTGTACAACCATCGCATCCTCAGAAGCCACCGTGCAGCCGTCGCGGTCATCTGTGTGGGGAATCTGACCACGGGGGGAACGGGCAAGACACCCCTGGTGGCCTGGCTGGCCCGTCTGATGGCCGAGGAAGGGCTTCGTCCGGCGATTCTGACGCGCGGGTACAAGGCTCGTAGGGTCAATGCCCACCCTACCGACGAACCGGCGGAACTGGCCCAGGCCTGTCCGGGCGTTCCCGTGATCGTCAACCCGGACCGCGTGGCGGGCGCCGCCGAGGCGGTTGGCAGCCACGATGCCCAGGTCCTTCTGATGGACGATGGATTCCAGCACCGCCGGTTGGCGCGCAATCTCGATATCGTCACAATCGACGCCACGGCGCCGTTCGGATACGGGCGTCTCCTGCCCGCCGGGTTTCTGCGAGAGCCCGTCAGCGGTCTTCGGCGGGCCCACGCCGTGGTGTTGACCCGCAGCGACCAGGTTTGTGAAGAAACGCTCGGGCAAATCGAGACGCAGATTCGCCGGATTCGGTCAAACCTGCTCATCGCCCGGGCCATCCACGCCCCGGTCGGGGCCCGCCGCAGCGACGACGACGAAATCCCCCTGGAAGATCTCAAGGGCAAGAAGGTCTTTGCCTTCTGCGGCCTGGGCAATCCAGAGGCCTTCTTCGCGACAGTCCAGGCCTGCGGGTGCGTTTTGGCCGGCTCGCAGACATACAACGACCACCATACGTATACGGACCAAAATCTGGCCGATCTGCACCGGGCCGCCCGTTCGCAGGGTGCCGATCTGCTGCTGACGACACAGAAAGACTGGACCAAGACCGCTGCATTGAGCGGGACCTGCGAAGCCGTTCCAATGGTCTATCTGGCGGTATCGCTTCAATTTACGTCCGGCGGCGACCCGCTAAGGGCCTTGATCGAACGGACCCTTGCCGGTACAATACCTCCTTTGTAACGAATCGCGTTTCAACCGCAGATGCTCGGTCTTCTCAATATGTACGAACGGCTACTGAAAACGATTGGCAGTCTCGGAGCGCCGAAGGTCCTCGTCGCAGGCGACTTCATGCTCGACGTCTATGTCTACGGCGACGCCGTGCGAATCAGCCCCGAGGCCCCGGTGCCCGTGCTGAAGGTGACCGAGACGGAATACCGCTGCGGCGGCGCCGCCTCGGTGGCCGCCGACCTGGCCGCCCTGGGCGCTGCGCCCGTCTGCATCGGGCTGGTGGGCAAGGACGCCGAGGGCCGCCGACTCAAGCAGATGCTGACCGATCTCGGCGCCGATGTGGCGGGTTTGCACGAAACGGCAGACCGGCCCACCGTGACCAAGCAGCGGCTGATCGGCCTGGCTCAGCATCGCCACAAACAGCAACTGATGCGCATCGACCGGGAAGCGGCCGATCCCGTTCCGATTGAAGTCGGCGAGGAGATGCTCCGCCAGTATCGCCGGCGTCTGAGCGACGTCGAGATCGTCTGCCTCCAGGATTACAACAAGGGTGTGCTGACGGACCTGTTGTGCCAACAGATGATCGTCCTGGCCGTCGAGGCGGCCAAGAAGGTGCTCGTCGATCCGACGCCCGGCGGCGACTACGCCAGGTACAGCGGCGCCACCTTGCTCACCCCGAACCGACACGAGGCCTCGACAGCGTGCGGCCTGGCGATCCACACCGCCTCCGATGCCGCCCGGGCCGCCGAACACCTGCGTGCCGATCTGCGCCTCGAAGCGGCAGTGGTGACGCTCGACAAGGAGGGCGCCTATCTGGCGACGGACGACTCGAGCCAACTGGTGCCCGTCAGGCCGCGCACCGTCTACGACGTCACCGGCGCCGGCGACGTCGTCCTGGCCACGCTGGCGGTCAGTCTGGCGGCCGACAGCGACTATCTGACGGCGGTGCATCTGGCCAACATCGCCGGCGGCATCGAGGTCGAGAAATTCGGAGCCGCCGGCGTCACCCGGGCCGAGATGGAGCGGGAGATCGCCAGGCTCTACGGCGCCCGAAACGACAAGGTCCGCTCGCTGGAGGCGCTGCTGGAGGAGCTGTCGTGGCGTCGGGATCGCCGGCAAAGCATCGTCTTCACAAATGGCTGCTTCGACGTGCTCCATCGCGGGCATATCGAATACCTGGAGTTCTGCCGGGCCCAGGGCGATGTCGTGGTGGTCGGCCTCAACAGCGACCGCTCGGTGCGGGCCCTCAAGGGCCCGGATCGCCCGGTCAACAACGAGCTGGACCGTGCCGCCGTGCTGAGCGGGCTGGAGTCGGTGGATTTCATCGCCCTCTTCGACGATCCAAGCGTTCTGGACCTCATCAAGAAGGTGCGGCCGGACGTGCTCGTCAAGGGAGGCGACTACGGTAAGGAAGGAGTCGTCGGCTGGGAGTTCGTCGAGTCCTACGGCGGGAAGGTGGCGATGGCGCCGCTGGTCAAGGACAGAAGTTCGACCGGCACGATTGAGAGGATACGGGCGCTGCAGGCAAAGGCGGTATGACCGACGGACGCGAACAAATCGTTCGAAACACCATCGACGAGCACAAGGCCCTGGTCGCCCAGTTCGAGCGCAACGGCGCCGCGATCGTCGGCCGGATTGCCGAAATGATCGCACAATCCCTGACCGAAGGCGGTACACTGTACCTGTGCGGCAACGGAGGCTCGGCGGCCGACGCCCAGCACATTGCCGGCGAGTTCGTGGGGCGCTTCCGGACCGAACGCCGGGCCCTGCCGGCCGTGGCCCTGTCCACCGATACCTCGGTGCTGACCTGCATCGCCAACGACTACGACTACGAGAGCGTCTTCGCCCGACAGGTCGAGGCCCTCGTACGCGAGGGCGACGTTCTTTGGGCGTTTTCGACCAGCGGAACCTCGGCCAACGTCCTGAAGGCCGTGGAGGCGGCCCGAAGCAAGAACGCACGAATCATCGCCTTCACGGGCACAAGCAACAGCCCGCTGGAGAGCATGGCCGACCTGTGCCTCTGTGCCGACGCTCGCGCCACGGCGCGAAGCCAGGAGATTCACCAACTGGCGTATCATATAGT